>DAIPLM010000001.1:0-19703 GCA_036769205.1 Sphingomicrobium sp. | reverse complement strand
CGGTGATGCGCCAGGTGCGCTTCCGCACCTTGGGCTGCTACCCGCTGACCGGGGCAGTCGAGAGTGTGGCGGCCGATATCGCCGCCGTGGTCGCCGAAATGGAGCGCGCCACCACCTCCGAGCGCCAGGGCCGGGCGATCGACAAGGATGGTGGCGACCATGCCATGGAGCGCAAGAAGCAGGAGGGGTATTTTTGATGGCGGCGGGGGGACAAGATCTACTCCGCTTCATCACTTGCGGCAGCGTCGATGACGGCAAGTCGACCCTGATCGGCCGCCTGCTGCACGACAGCAAGGCAATCCTCGACGACCAGCTGGCGGCCCTGGAAGCGGACAGCGCCCGGGTCGGGACCCAGGGCGACAACAGCGACTTCGCGCTGCTGGTCGACGGCCTCAGCGCCGAGCGCGAGCAGGGCATCACCATCGACGTCGCCTATCGTTACTTTGGGACTGACAAGCGCCGCTTCATCGTCGCCGACACCCCCGGCCACGAGCAATATACCCGCAACATGGTGACCGGCGCCTCGACCGCGGACCTGGCCGTGCTGCTGGTCGACGCGCGCAAGGGCGTGCTCACCCAGACCCGCCGTCACAGCCTGGTGGCGAAGCTGGTCGGCATCCGCCGGCTGGTGCTGGCGGTGACCAAGATGGATCTGGTCGATTATGACCGGAACGCGTTCGAGGCGGTGGTCAGCGATTATCGCGCCTTCGCCGAGCAAGCCGGGATCGGCGAGTGGCTGGCGATCCCGGTGTCGGGCCTGAACGGCGACAATGTCGCGGCGCGCGGCGCGGCGATGCCCTGGTACGACGGGCCGAGCCTGCTGGCGCATCTGGAGACGGTGCCGCTGACCGGCGACGGCGAGCGCGGCCGGCCGCTGCGCATGCCGGTGCAGATGGTGGTCCGCCCCAACCAGGATTTCCGTGGCTTCGCCGGCCTGATCGCCAGCGGCACGGTTCGGCCGGGCGACGACGTGCGCATCTTGCCCTCCGGCCGCACCAGCAAGGTGGCGCGCGTGCTGCTCGGCGCGGACGAGTTGACGCGGGCCGGCGCCGGCCAGTCGGTGATCCTGACGCTCGCCGACGAGATCGACTGCGCGCGCGGCGACGTCATCGCCGCCGCCGACGACCCGCCCCAGGCCGCCGACCAGTTCGAAGCCGATCTGGTGTGGATGGCCGAGGAGGAGCTGATTCCCGGTCGCGGCTATTGGCTGAAGCTCGGCGCGCGGACCGTCAACGCCACCGTCCAGGCGCCGAAATATGCGCTTAACGTCAACACGCAGGAACATCTGGCGGCCAAGACTTTGGGCCTCAACGACATCGGCGTCGTCGAGGTGACCACCGACGAGCCGATTGTGTTCGAACCCTACGAAGACAGCCGGACGCTCGGCGGTTTCATCCTGATCGACAAGATCAGCAACGGCACGGTCGCCGCCGGCATGATCCATTTCGCGCTGCGCCGGGCCCAGAACATCCACTGGCAGCATGTCGACGTCAGCCGCGAGGTCCATGCCGCGCAAAAGGGGCAGAAGCCGGCGGTAGTCTGGCTGACCGGCCTCAGCGGCGCGGGCAAGTCGACCATCGCCAATCTGGTCGAAAAGAAATTGCTGGCGCGCGGGCGGCACAGCTTCCTGCTCGACGGCGACAATGTCCGCCACGGCCTCAACAAGGATCTGGGCTTCACCGAGGCCGACCGGATCGAGAACATCCGCCGGGTCGGCGAGGTGGCGCGGCTGATGAGCGATGCCGGGCTGATCGTCATCACCGCCTTCATCTCGCCGTTCCGCGCCGAGCGGGCGATGGTGCGGGCGATGATGGCGCAAGGCGAGTTCATCGAGGTGTTCGTCGACGTGCCGCTGGAGGTCGCTGAGCAGCGTGACGCCAAGGGTCTCTATGCCAAGGCCCGCGCCGGCGAAATCGCCAATTTCACCGGCATCGACAGCCCCTACGAGCCGCCGGAAGCGCCGGATTTGCGCATCGACGCCACCAAGCTGACGGCCGAGCAGGCGGCGGACCTCATAGTCGCGGCGCTGTCCGAGCGGCTCGGCTAGTCGCCGGCGCGGCCCCGGCTACCAGGTATAGGTCAGCCCGAGCGCGCCCATCAGCTGGCCGGCGTCGCCGCGCTGGTCGACGATCGGCGAATCCTCGAAATCGCCGCCGAGGTGCTTGTAGCTGACCATGCCGAAGACGCCGATGCCGCCGGTCAAATCGCCGGTGACCATCTGCAGGCCAGTGAGGCTGACGCCCCAATTCTTGAAGCCGCCGTCGGCATCGTAGGCGGGCAGGCCGGCGATGACGCCTTGGGCAGGCGTGATCGAGTAATAATAATCGGCATAACCGCCGCCGGCCCATTCGGCCATCGCCGAGGCGCTCAGGTAGGTCGAGCGCGACAGCGGCGTCGCGAAGGTGACCGACGGGGTGAACAGGGTCGATTTATGGGCGCCGCCAACATCGTGGAGGACGTCGACCCGGAGCGACAATGTGTCATAAGCATTGGTCAGGCCGTGCCAGCTGACGCCGCCAAAGGCGCCGATTTCAATCGCCGCGTCGAGCTCGGGCAATTTGTCGACGGCGCCGTCCTGCACGTCGCCGCTGCGGTTGAAGCGGGCGCCGACGATCGGGCCGAAGTCGAAGTCCATGCCGCCACCCGACGGCCGGGCGATGAGGTCGACATAAAGCCAGGTCGAGCTGGTCCAGAAGTCCATGCCACCGATGCGGCCGCGGATGGCCGCGGCGGGAATCCATTTCTGGTCGTCCGAGCCCTCATAGTCGGGGACCGAGGCGACGCCGGCGGCGATGGTGAAGGTGTTGGAACGGTCGTTGGGATCCGGCAACTCGCCGGCGGCGCCCGACTGGGCGAACGCGGGCGCGGCGACGGCACATAATGCGGCACTAACCAGCAGACGATGGATCATGAAATTGCCCCCCCCTATTGCAGGGGACAGTAACCCAAATCAGCCTGGGGCAAAACAGGATTCAGCGCGCGCCGCGAAATCAGTCGCCCTCGCCGGGATCGGGCGTGAAATATTTGTCGTACTTGCCTTCCTCGCCCTTGTGCTCGTCGGCGTCGGCGGGGCTGTCCTTCTTGCGGGTGATGTTGGGCCATTGCACCGAGAAGGTGGCGTTCAGCTCCAGCCATTTTTCCTGGCCGGCTTCGGTGTCGGGGAGGATTGCCTCGGCCGGGCATTCGGGCTCGCAGACGCCGCAATCGATGCATTCGTTGGGGTTGATGACGAGCATGTTCTCGCCCTCGTAGAAGCAATCGACCGGGCAGACCTCGACGCAATCCATATATTTGCATTTGATGCAGGCGTCGGTGACGACATAGGTCATGGGTCGGCTTCTCCCTTGCTGGCTCCGTCGCTAGGTCGCGGGCTGGCCCTCGTCAATCTTCTCATAGGCGGCGCGCGCCTCCGCCGGCGGGCCGCGGCGGGCGGGCAGGGCGAGAACCCGAACCACCAGGACATTGCCGCGCAACGGCAAGGCGATGACGCTGCCAACCCGGACCGGCTCGCTCGGCTTTGCGACCCTTTTGCCGTCGATCCTGGTCCGACCTTCCTCGACCAGGGCCTGGGCGATGGTGCGGCTCTTCACCAGGCGAATGCGGTGCAGATAGCGATCGATCCTCACCGGCTAGCGGCGCAGCTTGGCCAGTTCGGCGAAGGCGTGGCCGGCGGGCGGCGGCGGCGGTTGGCCCCTTTGCGGGCGGCGTCCGCGCCATTTCCAGGCGCCGTCGCGGGCCTCGAAGCCGACTTCCTTCATCAGCCGGCCGATGGTCTCTTCGCCAAGCCCCAGCGAGGTGGCGAGGTCGCGGTCGACGGGATCGTCGCCGCCGGCGGCGCGCATCCGATGCGCGTGGGCGGCGAAGCGCTCGGCCAGGTCGATCCGGAGCCAGACCGGGCCGAAGCGGCGGAAGGCCAGATCGGCGCCGCGCGGGTCGGCATCGCCGTCAAGCACGGCGGCGCCGGCGGCGGGCAGCCGCGGCATCGGCAGGCCAGCGCGGATCGAGGTCAGCGCCGCGCGCCAGTGCAAAGCGGCGGGCTTGAGCAAGGCTGGGACATGGATGTCGAGCGCGCCGAGCCGGACCTTGAGGCGGCCAAGAACGAAGCGGTCGGCCTTGTTCAAGGCGGCGATCTGGGCGGCGACGACGCGGCGGGGAATGACGCCGCCAGCATCGGCCAGCATGGCGGCGAGCGCCCGCACGCCGGCGGTGGCGTTGGCGTCGCCGGCGGTCCGCGCCAGCGCCTTGAGCGGGCCGAGGTGGCGATGGATGGAGCGGTCGAGCCAGGCCTCGAGCCGAGCCCTGAGCGCCGCCCGGCGATTGGCCGACAGGCGGTCGAGCGCGCGGGCGGTGCGCAGCGCCGGCTCGAGCAAGGATCGGCCGGGCGCGAGCCGGGCAAGGACATGGCCTTCCCAGGTGACCGCCAGGCCGCCGGATTCCTCCACCGACAATGCGAACGCGTCGTCATCGGCCTCGACCAAAGTCCGCGCGCGGCGGTCGAGCTCGTCGCCGAGGCGACGTTCGGCGGCGGCCAGCAGCATGCGCTTGTCGGCCAGCCGGGCCTCGGGGTCGACCCGGAACTCGAAGCCGGCGAGATGGCCGATCGGCTCCGGCCCGACGCTGACCTCGCCGTCGGCGGCGACCGTCACCGGCAGGGCGTCGGCGCCGCGCGCGCCGATATCGCGGACGAGGACGGCGGTGCGGCGGTCAACGAAGCGCTGGGTCAGCCGCTCGTGCAGGGCGTCGCTTAACCGCGCCTCGACCTGGCGGGTGCGCTCGGCCCAGCGCTGCGGATCGGCGAGCCAGTCGGAGCGCTGGGCGATATAGGCCCAGCTGCGGACCCCGGCGAGGCGGTCGGCGAGCACCTCGATATCGCCCTGGACATTGTCGAGCCGGGTGACTTCCGCGGCGAACCATTCGTGCGGCACATGGCCGCCCTCGCCGATGTAGGAAAACAGCCGGCGGACCATGCGGGCATGGTGCATCGGTCCCACTTTCCGGAAATCGGGCAGGCCGCACACCGCCCACAGTCGGCGAGCGGCCGAGCCGCGACGGGCGGCGACGGCCGGGTCCTCGGCGAGCAGCTTCAACACCGCCAGATCGATGGCCAGCGGCGCCGGCCGCAGCAAAGGATCGTCGCTTTTCGCCTCGAGGCTGGCGATCAGCGAGCCGACGTCACTGAAGTCGAGCTCGGCGCTGCGCCAATAGAGGAAATCCAAAGGCCGGAAGCGATGCTCCTCGATCGCTTCAATCTCCTCGTCGGAAAATTCTGGCGCCCGCTCGCCGCCGAGTCCCAGAGTGCCGAAGCTGCCGTCCTTCTGGTGGCGGCCGGCGCGGCCGGCGATCTGCGCCATTTCCGGAATGGTCAGCCGGCGGTCGCGGCGGCCGTCGAACTTGTCGAGGCCGGCGAAGGCAACGTGGGTGACGTCCATGTTGAGGCCCATGCCGATGGCGTCGGTGGCGACCAGATAATCGACCTCGCCGCGCTGGAACATATCGACCTGGGCGTTGCGCGTCGCCGGCGACAGCGCCCCCATGACCACCGCCGCGCCCCCCTTGAACCGGCGCAGCATCTCGGCCAGCGCGTAAACCTGCTCGGCGGAGAAAGCGACGATCGCCGAGCGCGGCGGCAGCCGCGACAATTTGACCGAGCCGGCGTAGCGCAGGGTCGAGAAGCGCGGCCGGCTGACGATCTCGGCCTCGGGCAGCAGTTGGCGGATCAAGGGCTTCAGCGTGTCGGAGCCGAGGATCAAGGTCTCCTCGCGGCCGCGCGCGCGGAGCATGCGGTCGGTGAAGACATGGCCGCGCTCGGGGTCGCTGCCGAGCTGCGCCTCGTCGATGGCGGCGAAGGCGAAATCCTTCGGGAACACACCTTCGTGGGCGCGGTCGTCGCGGCCACCGACCACCGGCATGCTCTCAGCCGTGCACAGGACGTAGCGGGCGCCCCTGGGAACGATGCGCTCCTCGCCGGTGATCAAAGCGACGTTCTGGGTCCCCTTGAGCCGGCAGACGCGCTCGTACACCTCGCGGGCCAGCAGGCGCAGCGGGAAGCCGATGACGCCGCTCGAATGGCCGCACATGCGCTCAATGGCGAGGTAGGTCTTGCCGGTATTGGTGGGGCCGAGGATGGCCCGGACGAGCGAGTCACCGGACATGGCGCCCATGTTGGCACGCGGCCGGGGAAGCGCAAGCGCGAATGCCGTGTCTTAAACCGCTCTTAACCTTGTTTGTGCACAGCGAGGCGCAAGGGAGGCGCACGCTTGCGCGAAGGCTGGATCCAGCGGCAGTTCGGGACCGCGACCGCGCTCGGGGCGCCGGTCGTGTTCGGCTCCGCGCGGCCGCCGTTCAGCCTGGTCGTCAACCTCGGAGAAAATCTGTTTTCCAGGGACTGGTGGCGCGGCGCGGCAACGCTGGCGGCGCTGGTCGCCTGGGCGTTGCTGCTCGGCCCCGGCATCGAGCCGCTGGCGGCGGGATCGCCAAGCGAGCCGGCAATCGCGGTCCGCCAGCAATGGGACGCGGCCGGCGTCGGCGCGCTCGCCAACGGATCCCGCAGCGGGATGCGGATGGCCCCGGCCGCCAATGTCGAGCCGATCGCCTCGGCGCCGGAGCGCGCCTTCATCGACCTCTTCGCTACCGTCGGCCCCGACGGGCTGGCGCGCAGCCTCGCCCGCATCGGCGCCGCCACCGGCGACGCCATCCAGGTCGAGAGCCTGGTCAGAGGCGAAGGCGGCCGCGTCGCCCCCGGCACCGGCGTCGAAGTCACGCTCGGCCGCAAGGGCGCCGCCGGGCTTCGCCCGATCGAGACCGCCGCGCTGCGCACCGGCCTCGACATGCGCATGCGCATCGCCCGCGGCGCCACCGGCCTGACCCTGACCAAGCTGCCGATCGCCGTCGACCGCAGCCCGGTGCGGATTCGCGGGCGGGCCGGCGACGGCCTTTACTGGGCCTTGCGCGCCGCCGGCGCGTCGAGCCAGACGGCCGCCACGTACTTGCGCGCGCTCGCCACCAGCATCGATGTCGGCGAGATCGCCCCCGACGATCGCTTCGACCTGATCATGGCCAACCGCCGCGCGGCCGGTGGCGACAGCCAGGCCGGTCCCCTGCTTTACGCCGGGCTGGAGCGGCATGGGCAGCCGAGCCTGCAATTGGTGGCCTGGGCCATCGGCGGCAAAGCGAGCTGGGTCGACGCCGCCACCGCCGGCAAGGTCCAAGCGGCGAGCGCCATGGTGTGGCCGGTCAACGCCCGCATCACCTCGACCTTCGGCCGCCGTTATCATCCGATCCTGCATTTTTCCCGGATGCACAAAGGCATCGACTTCGGCGCCGCCTGGGGAACGCCGATCCACGCCGCCGCCGACGGCCAGGTCAGCCGCGCCGGCTGGGCCGGTGGCTATGGCCGGCAGGTCCGCATCGACCATGGCGGCGGGCTGGCCACCAGCTACAGCCACATGAGCCGGATGATCGTCGCCGCGGGCAGCCTCGTCCGCCAGGGGCAGGTGATCGGCTATGTCGGCACCTCGGGCCTGTCGACCGGCGCCCACCTCCATTATGAAGTGCTGCGCGGCGGCCAGGCGGTGAACCCGATGTCGGTCCGCTTCGCCAACGCTCCGGCGGTCGACCCGGCGATGACCGATGCCATCAAGGCGCGGCTGCGGGCGCTGCTCAAGGTCGGGACCAAAGCGGCGGGCTAAAGCTTTATTTCGTCAGCGCCTTCACCGCCGCCAGCGACTGCGCGACATGCTGCGACCAGTCGAGGTCGTCGTGGACCATGACGATCCGGCCGTCTTTGGCGATGACGTAGGAGGTGCGGGTGGTCAGGCCGGGATGCTCGGCCCAGGCGACGTCATAGGCTTTCTGGATGGCCGGCGTCGCCGAGGCGACCGGGAAGGCGCTGCGGCATTCCTCGGTCGAGAATTTCTTCAGCGTGTCGATGTTGTCGGCGCTCATGCCGATGACCCGCGCGCCGGCCTTCTTGAACTCGGGCACCGCCTCGCTGAAGGCATGCGCTTCCAGCGTGCAGCCCTTGGTGAAGGCCTTGGGGAAGAAATAGAGGACCACCGGCCCGTGCTTGAGTTGGTCGTGGAGGCTCAGCTTGAAAGCCTTGCCGCCGACCGCGCCGACGGTGGCGATCTCAGGCGCCTTGGCCCCTTTGTGGAGGGCGGCGCCGGCCGGGGCGGCGACCAAGGCAAAAGCGGCAACGGCCAGGATCCAGCGCATGATGGGACTCCTTTCGGATCGACTCCCTCAGGCTAGCGCCTCGCGGCCGGCCACGCCAATCAATTTGACCGGCGACGGACTCCTAGCGGGCACTGAGCCGCGCGCCGCCGCCGTCGATTCGGCGGCCGTGGACCCAGCTCTTGCCTTCGCCCAAGGTCAGGACCGGCGTGAAGCGGCCGTGCTGCTGGGTCGTCATCGGCCGGGCGGCGCGGTCGTCGAGGACATAAAAGCCGCTCGGCGCCCGGGCGAGCAGCACGACATGGGCGCCGACATTCTTTTCGCGGCCGATGCTGATGTAGAGGTCGCGCGGGCTCCAGCCGGCCAGCTTCAGCGCCTGCATCTCGACGACGGCGATATCTTCGCTGTCGCCGGCGCCGCGCTCCAATGTCTCGCCGGCATTGGCCCACAAATCGGCGACCTTCATGGTGTCGAGGTCGCTGGCCCAGCGGACCTTGGCGCGGACCTCGCTCTGCACCGCCGCCAGCTGCTGCTCGCGGCTCAGCCCGTGCAGGCCTTGCGCCAGCGCCACCACCAGCGGGTGGGCGCGGTCGGTGTTTGAAACGCGGCGGAAGCGGGCGTCGTAGAAGGTCACGCCGGCGCCGACCGCGACCGTGCCGAACACGTCGGGACTGGCCGGGGGCACCGCGAGGATGTGGCGAACCGACAGGTCGCGCAGGCGGTTGAAGCGGCTTGCCTCCGAATCGGGGCCAACGACCGTCTGGGCCATCAGCGGAACTGATGCCGCGAGGCAGGCGGCAGCGAGCGTCGCGCGAAGCAAGCGTGGCGGCATCATCGTTCCTTGGGCGGAATGTTCCCCCGAAACCCGACGCTGTGCGCGCCGTTCCGTTAAAGGAAGCGGTTAACGCCCAATGGAGATGATTTCGCCGGCGAACCGTTGCGGAGGCGAAAGAACCGGAGATTTCCTGGGAGTCGCGGTTAACGCGTTACCGATCCGAGGATCCAGATCGCCGACATCAGAAGGACGATCAGGAGCAGCGAAACGCCGAGCACGTAGCGGACAATATGCGGCTGGATGCCGCCGCTCGCCTCTTCCTCGCTGACATGAACTTCATCGCCCTGGCGATCCATATCCTGCCTTTCAACGCGGACTCGGAAGTTGAACATAGCCCTTGAGCGCGTTGCAAAACAATGGTCAGCGCGCACCCCATGGCGGCGGCGGCGCCGGAACGGGCTGGTTCAGGTCGAACTCGACCCGGAAGAAACGCCCGCCGGGGACTGGCGGCCGACGCAGTTCGTAAGCGAATGTCGCTGGGGACACTTCGACCGCCCAGACGTTCGTATTGGACACCGCGCGGTTGGCGCGCGTGAACAAGGCGATCGATTCCGCGTCGACCGGGAAGTCCTGGCGTCCAACGGTGCCGGGCGCGACGGTCTCGCCGCCGTACATGGTCAGTTCGTCGGGGGAGCCGTCGCGATGACGATGATCGTGCTTGAGCCGCATGCCGGCGGCGGTGCGAGTGACGATCCAAGTGCGCGAACGGTCGTTGCCGACGTGGAACGGGATTCGGACTTCTCCGGGAGAGCATTCACGAACATGCATGACCAGCCGCTGCGAACGCATGTCGGCGTCTGCAGACTCGGTTGAGACGAGGCGGCCGGCGAAAGCCTTGCCGCACAGCCCCTGAAGCCGCGCCATGAAAGAATCAGCGGGCCGGGGTGGAACGCGCTGCTGGGAATGATCGATGATGGCGCAGCCGCCAGTCAGGGCGATCACAATCAGCGAGCCGGTCCGGAAAAGCCAGGTCATGACCGAGCTGTCTACAGCACCGGCACATTTGGCAAGCCGCCGCCTCGCACTAGCGGTCGGCGGCGAGCCAGCCGGTGAGGACGTAGAACAATATGGCGACCGGGCCGGCGATCAGCAAAGCGGCGATGAAGCCGAGGCGGACGACCAAAGGGTCGACGGCCATATAATCGGCAAGCCCGGCGGCGACGCCCATGAGCTTGGCGTCGCGGCGGTTGAGGAGGAAACGACCTTCCATGCTCTGGTCCTTCTGGAAAAAATGCGATGGTTCAGGCGACGAGGAACGGCAGCGGGCCGACGGCGGCGCTGACGAACAGCAAGGAGGCGATCAGGGCGCCGGCGAAGCTGACGACGATCTGGTGGCTGGGGGACAGAGTGGCGATCATGGTGAAAACTCCCTTTTTGCACCCCCCGATGGGGCGATGCCTTACCCAATGCAGGGAGCGTGCCAATTGGAATTTATCGAATGAAATCAACGGCAGCACAAATTCATGCCGCCGGACAGTTGGCGAATTTCGCCAGATAGTTGGGAAAATGCGCCGCCTGGCTCAGGCGCGCCGCGCGTTCGACGGCACCGTCTCCGGCTCCGCCGCGGTCGCCTTGCGCGCCACCGGCTGGCACTCGGCGACCAAGGTCGGGAAGTCGAGGTCGCTGTTGGCCATCAGCGCATCGCCGCGCGCCGCCATGCAGGCTTGCTCGCTGACATAATGGGCGGCCGGGGCGGCGACCGTGCGGCAATCGACGGCGCCGTCGCCACAGCCCATGATCGCGATGACGAAATATGCCGGTCCCATGGTCTCGCCCTGCTTTGAAGTTAACAGCACAAGAACACCGGATTAACGCTGTAGTTCCAAACATTTCCGCTTGCCGTTTGCCGGTCGCCGCCGCCCCACCTACTTAAGAGGCGAATGACCCAGCCGGCATCCGAACCCGCCTCGCGCAACCCCGGCCTGCAGGTCATGCTGCGCTTTCTGCCGTTGCTGTGGCCCAAGGGCGAAGGCGAGCTGAAGGCGCGGGTGATCGCTGCTTTGGTGCTGGTGCTGGCCGGCAAGGCGGTCGGGCTGATGGTCCCGTACGCCTTCAAATGGGTGGTCGATTCGATGAGCGGGGCGCGGACCGCGCCGATGGCGATCGTCGCCCTGGTCGCGGCTTATGCGGCGGCGCGGTTCGGCACCGTGCTGGCCGACAATCTGCGCAACGCGGTGTTCGAGAAGGTTGGCCAGCAGGCGGCGCGGCGGTTGGCGGCGCGGGTATTCCGCCACATCCACGCTTTGTCGCTGCGCTTTCACCTCGAGCGGCGCACCGGCAGCCTGACCAAAATCGTCGAGCGAGGCACCAAGAGCATCGACATGATGCTCTCTTTCCTGTTGTTCAACATCGCCCCGACCCTGATCGAGCTGACGGCGATCTGCGTCATCTTCTACTTCAAGTTCGGGGCCGGCATGGTGGCGGCGACACTGGCGATCGTCGCCGTCTATATCGCCTTCACCCGCTGGATCACTGACTGGCGCGCCCAGTTGCAGCGCGAGATGAACGAGGTCGACAACCGCGCCATCGGCCGCGCCGTCGACAGCCTGCTGAACTACGAGACCGTCAAATATTTCGGCGCCGAGGAGCGCGAGGCGCGGCGCTATGACGAGGCCATCGGCGCCTACGCCCGCGCCGCCACCAGGAACGAGACCTCGCTCGCCTGGCTCAACATCGGCCAGTCGACGATCACCAATTTGATGATGTTCGGGGCCATGGGCTTCACCGTCTGGGGCTGGAGCCAAGGGCGCTTCACCACCGGCGATGTGGTGCTGGTCAATGGCCTATTGCTGCAGCTGTTTCGGCCGCTCGACATGCTCGGCTGGGTCTATCGCTCGATCCGCCAGGGGCTGATCGACATGGAGGCGATGTTCAACCTGGTCGACACGCCGGCCGAGATCGTCGACGTTCCCGACGCGCCGCCGCTGCGAGTCAGCGACGGCCATGTGCGCTTCGAGGATGTCGCCTTCGGCTATGAGCCCGAGCGCATCATCCTCAAGGGCGTGACGTTCGACGTGCCGGCCGGGACCAGCCTGGCAGTGGTCGGGCCGTCGGGCGCCGGCAAGTCGACCCTCGCCAGCCTGCTCTATCGCTTCTACGACCCGACCGGCGGCCGCATTACCATCGACGGGCAGGATATCTCGCAAATCACCCAGGCCAGCCTGCGCGCGGCGATCGGCATCGTCCCGCAGGACACGGTGCTGTTCAACGATACGATCGGCTACAACATCGGCTACGGCCGCGAGGGCGCCGGCCAGGCAGAGATCGAGGGCGCCGCCAAAGGCGCCGCGATCGACCGCTTCATCGCCGCTCTGCCACAGGGCTATGAGTCGATGGTCGGCGAGCGTGGCCTCAAATTGTCCGGCGGCGAAAAGCAAAGGGTGGCGATCGCCCGCACCTTGCTCAAGGACCCGCCGATCCTGATCCTCGACGAGGCCACATCCGCGCTCGACAGCCGCACCGAGGAAGCCATCCAGGCGACGCTCGACGCCGCCTCGCGCGGCCGCACCACCATCATCATCGCCCATCGTTTGTCGACCATCGTCGAGGCCAACCGGATCATCGTCCTCGACGCCGGCCGGATTGCCGAAACCGGCACGCACCAGGAGCTGCTGCGCGCCGGTGGGCTGTACGCCGAATTGTGGGCGCGCCAGGCGGCAGAGCGCGAACTGGAGGAAGCGGCGGAATAGCGCAAATTCCGTTCGTGCTGAGCCTGTCGAAGCACTGTTCTTCATTCCAGCGGACCAGAAACAAAACAGCCCTTCGACAAGCTCAGGGCGAACGGGTTAGTGGAGAGCATGGGCAACCCACGAGACATCCTCCACTCGACCTTCGGCTTCTCCGCCTTTCGCGGGGTGCAGGAACTGGTCGTCGACCGGGTGATGGCCGGCAGGGACACTCTGGCGGTGATGCCGACCGGGGCGGGCAAGTCCTTGTGCTATCAATTGCCGGCACTGGCGCGGGACGGGACGGCGCTGGTCGTCTCGCCATTGATCGCTTTGATGCACGACCAGATCCGCGCGGCGCAGGCGCTCGGCATCCGGGCGGCGTCGCTGACCTCGGCCGACAGCGACCGCGATGCCACCGAGAAGCGCCTGCTCGCCGGCGAGCTCGACCTGATTTACTTCGCCCCGGAGCGGGCGACGACCGAGGGGTTCCGGCGGCTGGCAGAACGGGTGCCGCTGGCGCTGATCGCCATCGACGAAGCGCATTGCGTGTCGGAATGGGGGCACGATTTCAGGCCAGACTACCGGCAGTTGCGGCCCTTGCTAGAAGCCCACCGCGACGTGCCCAGGCTGGCGCTGACCGCGACCGCCGACCGCCGCACCCAGGCCGACATCCTGGCCCAGCTCGGCATTCCCGAGGATGGTCTGATCGTCGCCGGCTTCGACCGGCCCAACATCCGCTATCACGTCCGCCCGCGCGACGGCATCGGCGGCCAGTTGAAGCAGTTGCTTGGCGCGCAGCCGGGCGCCGGCATCGTTTATGCGCAAAGCCGCGACAAGGCCGAGGGGCTGGCCGAGGGCATGGCCGCGAACGGGCGCCCCGCCCTGCCCTATCACGCGGGGCTCGATCCCGCCGTGCGCAAGCGCAACCAGGCGGCCTTCGTCCATTCCGAGGAAATGGTGATGGCGGCGACGGTCGCCTTCGGCATGGGCATCGACAAGCCCGACGTTCGCTTTGTCGCCCATGCCGGCATCCCCAAGTCGATCGAGGCTTTGTACCAGGAGACCGGCCGCGCCGGCCGCGACGGCGAGCCGGCCGAGGCCTGGCTGTTCTGGGCCGCCGAGGATTTCGCCCGCGCCCGCCGGCGGATCGAGCTGGAGGTCGAGCCAAGCCGCCAGCAGGGCGAGCGCGAGCGGCTGAACGCGCTCGCCGCCTTCGTCGAGGCGGCGACCTGCCGGCGGGCGATTTTGCTGCGCCATTTCGGCGAGGACCCGCCGGCCCAGTGCGGCAATTGCGACAATTGCCTGGAGCCGCCAGCGACGATCGACGCCACCGAGGTCGCCCGCAAATTGCTGTCGGCCGCTTTCCGCACCGAAATGCGCTTCGGCGTGGCTTATCTGGCGGCGGTGCTGGCCGGCGACGACAATGAGAAGGTGCGCGGGTTTGGGCATCACAAGCTGAGCGTGTTCGGCATCGCCTCGGTCGACGAAGTAGCATTGCTGCGCCCCGTCGCCCGCGCCCTGATCGCCCGCGATGCCTTGCGCGCCGACGCATATGGCGGGCTGTCGTTCGGGCCGGGTGCCAAGCCGATCCTGAAGGGCGATGAAAGCCTCATCATCGCCGTGCCGCCGCCGCGCAAGCGCGCGCGCCGCGACCGGGCGCCGGCGGGGCCGGCCGATCCCTTGTTCGAGGCGTTGCGGGCACGCCGGCGAGAGCTGGCGGCCGAGGCCGGCGTCCCTCCTTACGTCATCTTCCACGATTCGACCCTGCGCGGCATCGCCGAGACGCGTCCGGCGACGCTGGCCGAGCTGGCCCGCGTCCAGGGCGTGGGCGAAGCCAAGCTAAACCGCTATGGAGAGGCGATGCTCGCGGCGGTCGCGGGCGCCGCGGGAGACGGGTGATGATCCGGCAGCTGGACGACAAGACCCTGATCGCGGGCCAGCTGGCTCCCGAAGACGTGCCGGGGCTGAAGGATCAGGGCGTCACCATGTTGGTCAACAACCGGCCCGATAATGAAGATGCCGGCCAGCCCTTGTCGGTCGACATGGAAGCGGCGGCGCGAGCGGCGGGCATCGACTATCGCCACATCCCGATCCGCTATGGCATCGGCCCGGCCGACGTCGATTCGATGCGCGACGCGATGGCGGCGGCGGGCGACGGCAAATTGCTGGCTTATTGCCGCTCGGGCAACCGCTCGGCTTTGGCTTGGGCGGTGGCGCGGTCGGAGGATGGCGCCAAGCCCGAGGAATTGCATCGCCAGGCCGAAGCCGCCGGCTTCAACCTGGCCCCGGTCGCCCATTTGTTGTGAGCAGCCGCCGCGCCTCGGCATAATCCTCGTCAAGCACCATCAGCCGGACGGCGCTGGCCATGCCGCCGCCCTCGGCGCCGTTGAGGCCGGAATCGAACACCAACGCCTCGATCCCGTGCGAGCCGAGCACGGTGCGCTCGACCTCCGCCTCGATCGCCGTGAAATAGCGCTTGAGCTCGACCAGGCTCACCAGGGCACGACGTCGCCGGCGGCGACCTCGTCGGGCCGGGGCGCGCGGCCGAGCATCGCGTTGCGGTGCGGGAACCGGCCGAAGCGGGCGATGATGTCGCGGTGCTTTTTGGCGAAGCCGAGCAGCCAGTCGTCGCCGACCGCGGTGAACAGCAGCATGGCGCGGGTCTGGTCGGCCAGGTCTTCGCTGTGCTGGAACGGCATGTAGAGGAAGGTCTTTTCGTCCTTGGTCATGGCCTCGTCATAGCCGCGGTCGATCGCCCCCCTGGCCACCGCCAGCGCCAGCGCGTCGGTCATGAACTGGTCGGCATGGCCGCGGTACATGTTGCGCGGCAGCTGGTCGAACAGGATCACCGCCGCCAGCGCTGTGCGGGCATCGACCAGGAAGCTTTCCGGCGGGAATTGGCGCTGGGCGGCATAGAGATCCTCGAACCGCCGGCTGGCCTCGTCGACTTCGTCGCCGCCCCGCCACCACAATTTGGGGTCGAGCCCGAACCAGAAGCCGAGGACGTCGTCCTGCCAGCTCACGCCGCCGTGCCGCCGACCGTCAGGCCATCGATCAGCAGGGTCGGCTGGCCAACGCCGGCGGGGATCGACTGGCCGGCCTTGCCGCAGACGCCGATGCCCTCGTCGATCTGAAGGTCGTTGCCGATGCCCTTGACCCGGGTCAGCACGCTCGGCCCGTCGCCGATCAGGGTCGCGCCCTTCAAGGGCTCGGCGAGCTTGCCGCCGCGAATGCGGTAGGCCTCGGTGCAGGAGAAAACGAACTTGCCGCTCGTGATGTCAACCTGGCCGCCGCCGAAGCTCTTGGCATAGACGCCGTCCTTGACCCGGCCGACCAATTCGCCGGGATCGTCCTTGCCGGCTAGCATGAAGGTGTTGGTCATGCGCGGCATCGGCGCGTGGGCGAAGCTTTCGCGGCGCCCGTTGCCGGTCGGCTGCATGCCCATCAGCCGGGCGTTGAGCCGATCCTGGAGATAGCCTTTCAGGATGCCGTCCTCGATCAGCACGTTGCGGCCGGTCGGCGTGCCTTCGTCGTCGATGGTCAAAGATCCGCGGCGCTGGGTCATGGCGCCGTCGTCGACCACGGTGACGCCGGGCGCGGCGACGCGCTCGCCGATGCGGCCGGAGAAAGCCGAGGTGCCCTTGCGGTTGAAATCGCCCTCGAGCCCGTGACCGACCGCCTCATGCAGCAGGACGCCGGGCCAGCCGGGGCCGCACACCACCGTCATTTCGCCGGCGGGAGCGGCCACCGCTTCCAGATTCACCAGAGCCTGGCCGAGCGCCATGTCGATCGCGCGGTTCCACTCCGCTTCTTCGAACAATTTATCGTAGAGGTAGCGCCCGCCCAGGCCGTGGAAGCCGGTTTCGCGGCGATCGCCATCGCGGGCGACGATCGATATGCCGAGGCGAACCATCGGCCGGACGTCACGGGCGACGAAGCCGTCGGCGCGCAGAATCTCGATGACGATCCAGCTCGCCGACAGCGTGACGCTGGCCTGCTCGACGCGGGGATCGCGGGCGCGGGCGGCGGCATCGATCCGCTGGCACAAAGCGACCTTGTCGGCGAAGGGCACGTGGGACAGCGGGTCCTCGGCGCCGTACATCGCCTGGTTGGTGCGCGCCGGCGGCGGCGCGGCGGCGCCCTTGGCCGGATCGAGCAATTTCAAGGTGGCGGCGGCGCGGTCGATGGCGGCGGCGCTGATCTCATTGGCGTGGGCGAAGGCGGTGGTTTCGCCGGTCACCCCGCGCAGGCCGAAGCCGGAGGCGCTGTTGTAATCAGCGACCTTCAGCCGGCCGTCGTCGAAGCCGAAGGATTCGCTGACCCGATACTGCAGATAAAGCTCACCGTCGTCATGGCCGGCGAGGTGGCGGACCGCCAGCCGCTGCGCCTGGTCCGGGTCGAGGCTGCGGTAGAGGAAGCCGCGCGGGTCGGCGGCGCTCATGCGCCGCTGACGCTGGTGTCGCCAGGTCCGCCTTCGAGGACGAAGCGGCGGTCGCAATAGCCGCAATCGACGAAGCCCAATTGGTCGTCGATATGCAAATAGACGCGCGGGTGGCCGAGCGTCGCGGGCACTTCGCCGGAACCATCGCACGCGACTCGGACACTCTTGACGGTGATGGTCTCGGGAGGTGGGATCATGCCCCTGAGGTAGCGTCGGCTCTCCGATGCTTCAACCTGCAAGCGAACCCTATTGATAGTCGGCGGTGAGGTCGTAGTCGGCGGTGTAAACCCCCTCGGGCTGGTTGGCGGTGATGAAGATGACGCCGCCGACGCCGACGAAGAAGCTGTGATCGGCGGCGATGGTCCGGGTCGTCGGCCCGTCGAGGTTCATGGCGAGGACGGTGATGGTGTCGCCGGCCGGGTTGGTCAGTTCGGCGGGCGGGGTCAGCGCCATGATCACCTGCTGGCCGGGCGTGCCGGCGCCGGCGAAGCGGCCGCGCTGGCCGATGTCGACCGGCATCAGGGTCAGGCCGGCGGACCCCGTGCGGGCGCCGGTCGTGGCGTTGATCGAGATGAAGCCGGCGGTAGTCGTCGACGGGACGATGGTCCCGAAGCTGAGGTCCTGGATCTTGGTCAGGGTCAGCGGGATGAGCAGCAGCGCCCGCCCCGGCGGCTGGGTCGGCGCGGCGACGGGCGCCGCGGCCGCCGGAAAGGCGGCGAGCGCGAAACTGGCCAGCGCCAGGGAAAACTTGCAACGCGGCAACATGATCTGCCCTTTCGGACCGTTTGGTTGACGGTCTTTTTGCAGATTCGGCTGACTGGACCTTAAACGGCCACGGCAAACAAAGGCTTAACCACGCGCGGGAAGAATTGGCGCCGTTCAGGGATATTGGATGGTGACGTCGAAGGTGCCGGTATAGACGCCGTCGGCCTGGCCCGCCGTCGGCCGCAACGTGGCGCCGACCTTGAAGTCGAAGATGCCGGCCTGGGCCAAGGTCCGCTTCGACTGGCCGTCGAGCGTGAAGGCGTTGAGCAGGATGGTCTCGGTGCCGCCGACCCGGGTCAAATTGATGCCGCCGTTGGGGACACGGATGATGACCACGGCATTGCCTTGGGCGACGCCGCGGAAGATGGCGGCGTGGGGGGTTCCGCCCAGCCGCACGACGCCGCCGGTGGTGGTCAGGGTGTCGGTGACCGGGTTGATGACGGCGGTGCCGTTGGCGGTGACGCCGAGATTGCCGAAATCCATGTCGGCGATCCGGGTCAGGGTCAGCGGCCGCATCAGCGCCGCCTGGGCGGGCGGCTGGGTCGCCGGGGCGACGGGCGCGGCCAAAGCGGCTGCCGGCGCGAGCAACGCCAGCGGCAAGGCTGCGGCCAGGGAATGACGCAGGGCACCGAACATGGCCGGGGGCGTAGAGGGTTAACGTCAAGATTACCCTGTGGGGTAAGGTAAAGGCGGCGTTTACCATCGCCCTTTGCCGCATGGCCCGAGCGCCGCTATCGCTGTCGGCGCCATGAACGCTGCCCAACCCGCCATCCGCATCGACGCCTTGAGCAAGACCTATGCGGCCCAGGGCATGGCCCCCAAGCGCGCGCTCGACGAGGTCAGCTTCGACGTGCCCCAGGGCACCATCTTCGGACTGCTCGGGCCCAATGGGGCGGGCAAGTCGACCCTGATCAACATCCTCGCCGGGCTGGTGGTGAAATCGAGCGGCAGTGCCACCGTCTGGGGCTTCGACATCGACGAGCACCCGCGCAACGCCAAATTATCGATCGGCATCGTCCCCCAGGAAATCCTGTTCGACCCCTTCTTCACCCCGCGCGAGGCGCTCGAGCTGCAGGCCGGCCTCTATGGCGTGCCCAAGGATCAGAGGATCACCGGCGTTCTGCTCGCCGCCATGCACCTCACTGACAAGGCCGATGCTTATGCGCGCACCTTGTCGGGCGGCATGAAGCGGCGGCTGCTGGTCGCCAAGGCGATGGTCCACTCGCCGCCGATCCTGGTGCTCGACGAGCCGACCGCCGGCGTCGACATCGAGCTTCGCCAGCAATTGTGGGCCTATGTCCGTGACCTCAATGCGCAGGGCGTCACCGTCGTCCTCACCACCCATTATCTCGAGGAGGCCGAGCAGCTCTGCGACCGCATCGCCATCATCAACCACGGCAAATTGATCGCCAACGAGCCGACCCGCGAGCTGGTCGCCCGCGCCCAGGACAAGGCCGTGGTGGTGACGGTCGACAAGGATTTGACGGTGGCCCCGATCGCCCCCTGCTTCGAGCGCATCGAGATGATCGGCGAGCGCATGCTGGAAATTGGCTATCGCAAGGACCGGGTCAACGCCGGCCAGGTGCTGGCGGCGCTGCAGGCGGAGGGGCTCGGCATCGTCGACGTCTCGACCCGGGACCCAGACCTGGAAGATGTGTTCCTCAGCCTGACCCGGGAGCCTTTGTGACGCAGTATGACGTCCTCATCGTCGGCTCGGGCGCGGCGGGGCTGACGGCGGCGCTCAATTTGGCGACGACGCGGAAAGTCGCGGTGATCGCCAAGGGCGCGCTTGGCGAAGGCGCCACCGGCAAGGCCCAGGGCG
>DAIPLM010000106.1:0-6530 GCA_036769205.1 Sphingomicrobium sp. | reverse complement strand
AACCAAATCGGAGCCGATGGCGTTCAGATCTTCGCTGATTCCGCTCGAATCGAGATACTCGGTGACCACCTTGCTGCCCGGCGCCAGCGACGTCTTGACCCATGGCTTGCTGTCGAGGCCGAGCGCGCGGGCCTTGCGCGCGACCAGGCCGGCGGCAACCAGCACCGACGGGTTGGACGTGTTGGTGCAGCTGGTGATGGCGGCGATGACGACGTCGCCATTGCCAAGGTCGAAATCCTCGCCGGGGACCGGCACGCGCGGGTCGTTGGCCTTCTTGTAGGTGGCGTCGAGCTCGTCGTTGAAGCGGTTGTCGACGTCGCTCAGCAGCACCTTGTCCTGCGGCCGGCGGGGGCCGGCGAGCGACGGCTGGACGCTCGCCATGTCCAGTTCGAGCGTGTCGGTGAACAGAGGCTCGGGGGTCGAGGAGTCGTGCCACAGGCCTTGTGCCTCGGCATAGGCCCGGACCAATTCGATCCGGGCTTCATCGCGTCCGGTCAAATGCAGATATTCGATGGTCCGCTCGTCGATCGGAAAGAAACCGCAGGTGGCGCCATATTCGGGCGCCATGTTGGCGATCGTGGCGCGGTCGGCGAGGCTCAAAGCCTCGAGCCCCGGCCCAACGAATTCGACGAAGCGGCCGACGACGCCCTTCTGGCGCAACATCTGGGTGACGGTGAGGACCAGGTCGGTGGCGGTGATGCCCTCGGCCAAGGCGCCGGTCAGGCGGAAGCCAACCACTTCGGGGATGAGCATGCTGATCGGCTGGCCGAGCATCGCCGCCTCGGCCTCGATGCCGCCGACGCCCCAGCCGAGCACGCCAAGGCCGTTGACCATGGTCGTGTGGCTGTCGGTGCCGACCAAAGTGTCGGGATAGGCCAGCTCCGTCCCGTCCTCAGCCGGCGAAGTCCACACGCATTGCGAGATATATTCGAGGTTGACCTGGTGGCAGATGCCAGTGCCCGGCGGCACCACCTGGAAATCGGCGAAGGCGCGGCTGCCCCATTTGAGGAACTCGTAGCGCTCGGCGTTCCGGGCATATTCCAGCTCGACGTTCTTCTCGAACGCCATCGGCGTGCCGAACTCGTCGACCATGACGCTGTGGTCGATGATCAGGTGCACCGGCACCAGGGGATTGATCTTCTGCGGGTCGCCACCGAGGCTTTTCATCGCATCGCGCATGGCGGCGAGGTCGACCACCGCCGGCACGCCGGTGAAGTCCTGCATCAATACCCGCGCCGGCCGATACTGGATCTCGCGATTGATCCGCCGCTCCTTCAGCCAGTCGACCATCGCCTGCAAATCATCGCGGGTGACCGTCACTCCGTCCTCGAAGCGCAGCAAATTTTCGAGCAGCACCTTCATCGAGAACGGCAGGCGGGCAATGTCTCCGAGCGCCTCGCCGGCCTTGTCGAGCGAATAATAAGCATAGGTCTTGCCGCCGGCGGCCAATGTCGAGCGGGTCTTGAGGCTGTCCTGGCCGGTCGGGATCATCATGCTTCCTTGGATCGATTGACGGGTGGGCGCGCGAGTGCCCTTATCAACCCAACGCGGAAGGCGAAAGGTTGGTCCCTAGATGGAGAGGACCAGCATCGCCGCCACCGCCGCCGCCATCACCGCCGTCGCCAGCCAGCCGAGCCACAGCAACGGCCCGTTGACGGTGAATACCTTCATCACCGACTTGCGGGTCGAGACCAGCATCATCACCGCCATCACCGGCACGGCGACGATGCCGTTGATGATGGCGGCAACGATCAAAGCCCGGATCGGGTCGATCGGCGTGAAGTTCATCAGCGCGCCGATGGCGGTGGCGGCGACAATGGTGCCGTAGAAGGCCTTGGCGCGCTTGGGCTTGCGGTCGAGCCCGATCGGCCAGCGCCTTGCCTCACCGAGCGCATAAGCGGCCGAGCCGGCGAGCACCGGCACCGCCAGCAGGCCGGTACCGACGATGCCGAGGGCGAAGATGATTGAGGCATATTCGCCGGCGAAGGGCCGCAACGCCTCCGCCGCGTCGGCCGAGGTGCGGATGTCCATTACCCCGTTGGCGTTGAGCGTCGCGGCGGTGGTCATGATGATCGCCAGCGCCACCAGGTTGGAGGCAGCCATGCCGATCAACGTGTCGACGCCAATGCGCTTCAGTTCGACCCGGCCTTCCATGGGGTCGCATTTCAGTGGCTTCTCATGGGGATCGTCGTCGACTTCCTCGGCTTCCTGGCTGGCCTGCCAGAAAAACAAATACGGGCTGATCGTCGTGCCGAGAATGGCGACGACCATCATCAATGTCTCGCCGTTCCACTCGACACTCGGCCATACCAGCCCGCGGCCGGCCTCGGCCCACGGGATGCGGACCATGAACAGCGTGACGACATAGCTGAGCAGCGCCAACGTCAGCCATTTGAGCACCCGCGCATAACGCTGGTAGCGCATCATCACCTCGGCAGTGGCGCAGAAGATGGCGAAGACGAGCAGGAAGCCGAACGCCGGCAGGCCGGTGACCAGCGCCGTCGCATCGGCCATGGCGCCGAGGTTGGCGCCGATATTGATAATGTTGGCGACCAGCAGCAGCGCCACCAGCACATTGGCCATCCAGGCCGGGTAATTGCGGACCAGATTGCCGGCCAGGCCATGGCCGGTGACTCTGCCGATGCGGCCACTGATCATCTGCACGGCCGACATCAACGGGAAGGTCAGCACCATCGTCCAAGACAGTCCGAAGCCAAATTGGGCGCCGACCTGGCTGTAGGTGGCGATGCCGCTGGGGTCGTCGTCGGAGGCGCCGGTGATGAGGCCCGGGCCAACCACCCGCCGCCAGGCGAGCTTGCGCTGGCGCCCCGGCAACCCGTTGACCCCGGGCTGGACCGGGCATTCGTCGCTGGACGTGGACATCCGACGCATAACTATGGTCGCCGGTGAAGGTTTCCCTGAGGCGCCGGGCCTAGAGCCAGCGGCTGCGCTTGGCGACCCAGAAGGGGATGATCGCGCTGGCCAGGATCAGGACCAAAGCGAAGGGATAGCCGTGCAGCCATTTGAGCTCCGGCATATGCTCGAAATTCATGCCGTAGATGCCGGCGATGAGGGTCGGCGGCATGAAGATCACCGCGAACACCGAAAACACCTTCATGACGAAATTCTGCTCGAGCGTGATGAGGCCAAGGCTGGCGTCGAGCAGGAAGGTCAGATTCTCGGCGAGGAAGCTGCTGTGGTCGAGCAGCGCCCGCACATCCTGCATCAGGCTTTCGACATGGGCGCTATGCTGGCTGACCGCGACCAGGTCGATGGTCGCCAGATAGTTGAGCATGCGGCTGGTGCTGACCGCCGATTCGCGAATTTCGGCGAGCAATCTTTGGACTTCGCCGATGCGGTGCAGGATCGCCTCCAGCCGCCGCTCAACCGACTTGCTTTGCCGGCCGGTGTTGTTGCGGCGGGAGAACACCTGCCCGGACACCTTTTCCATGTGCGCGGCGGAGGCTTCCAGTTCGTCGGCCAGCCGGTCGATGATGGTGTCCATCAGCCGGACCAGCAGCGACACCGAATCGGTCGCCAGCTCGGGCTCCGCGCACAGATGCTTGTTGAACTGCTTGAAGGGCGCCGGGTCGACGTAGCGCACCGTCACCAGCAATTTCTCGGTCAGGACGAAGCTGACCGGGTCGGTGTCCGGCTGGTCGGCGCTGATGCCGTGCAGCACCGAAGCGGTCATGAACGTCGCGCCCTGACGCTCGTAGAGGCGGCTCGACGGCTCGATCTCGGCCATTTCCTCGCGGGTCGGCACGTTCTGGCCGAGCGCCTTCTCGGCGAGCTTCTCCTCGGCCCGGGTCGGGTTCAGCAGGTCGATCCAGAAGGTGCCCTTGGGAATCGCCTTGACCTTCGCCACGTCGACGGGCGCCGGGGAGCAGTTCGGGCCGAACAGGCGGAGCATGGCGGCTGTGTCGCCCGAAGCCCGGCGCTTGGCAAGCGCCACCGCCTCGGCCAAGCCCTCCACGATGACCCGCACCCGCATGCTGCTCTTCGCCCTCATCATCGCCAGCGCCGCGGCGGCCATCCTGCTGGCCATGGGCCGGCCGCCGATCTGCACCTGCGACGTCGTCGCGCTGTGGGAGCCGAGCGCCGACAGCGCCCGCACCAGCCAGATGCTCGCCGACTGGTACAGCCCCAGCCATTTCATCCACGGCCTTTTGTTCTATTGGCTGCTGTGGCTCGCCTGCCGCCGCTGGCCGGTCGAGAGCCGCTTCCTTGTCGCTCTGGCGATCGAAGCAGCGTGGGAGCTGATCGAGAACACGCCGTGGATCATCGACCGCTACCGTGATGCGACAATGGCTTTGGGCTACACCGGCGACAGCGTCATCAACTCGCTGAGCGACATCGCCATGATGGCCTTGGGCTTCCTCCTCGCCCGCCGCCTGCCGGTTTGGGCCAGCTTGCTGCTCGCGGTGGCGCTCGAGCTGGCGGCGCTGATCGTCATCCGCGACAATCTGACGCTCAATATCATCATGCTGCTGGCCCCCAGCGACGCCATCCGCGCCTGGCAGGCCGGCTGAGCGGCACCAAAGCGCGCCCGAAGCATTGAAGCGCCGACCATCCCTGGTGGAGACGCGTCTTGCTTCGCTTCCTGATCCTCGGCTCCTTGGCGAGCGCCGCCGCCGCCCCCGCCCTCGCCGGTGAAATCTTCGGCGGGCTCTATGTCCACGACGTCGACACGCCACTGACCCACAGTGGCATCGAAGGCGGTATCGATGCCCAGCTCGGCTATCGCTGGGATCCGCTGATGAACGAAAATGGGCCGCAGCCTTATGTCTTCGCCGCCGTCAATTCGGCGGGCGAGACCAACTATGCGGCTGCCGGAATGTCGTTCAAGATCGGCGACAAATTCTTCCTTCGGCCGGGCCTGGGCATCGCCGTGCACACCGGCTCGGCGGCGAATTTCGACCATCCGAACCACGATCATATCGACTTCGGCAGCCGAATCCTGTTCGAGCCCGAGATCGGCGCCGGCTTCCGGATCAGCGACAGCGCCACCATCGAGGCGAGCTGGGTCCACATGAGCCATGCTCAAATCTTCGGCGAGCAGAACCCTGGAATCGACAATTTCGGGGCGCGGCTGAGCTGGCGGCTCTAGGCGCCTAGAGGCAGCGAGTGAGCTGCGGTTCGGCGCCCTCGACCAAGGTGTAAGGCCCACTGACGGTCCCATCCTCGAGCCGGATGCTCAAAGTCATCACGTTCTTGACGATGGTCCCCGAATAGCTCGCCGGCTGGCTCTTGAAGATCTGCCCGACCCGCACCGGACCACCCATGCCGGCCCGGAAAACGCCCTTGGCGGTGAAGGCGCCGCCATGGCCCGGATAGACCGGCCCGTCGATTGTGGCCGAGGCGCAATCGAGCTCGACATTGGCCAGCCCGCCTTCGAAGATAATGCCGATATGCGGGCCGCCCCAGGCGCCGAGAAGGTAGGCGGGCTTGGCTTCCACCGTCGCGCAGGCCGTCACCAGCAGCGCCGCGCCGAGCAGGGAAACGGCGCGCATCAAAGCTGCTTCAGCTCGTCAAGGTGGCGGCGCATGGCGGGATAAGCGAATTGGGCGACCGGCCGCAGCGTCGGGCTGTCGCCGGCCCGGGCGAAGTCGCCGTGCGCCCGCACGCCCTGCTCGTGGACCGCGATCATGACTCGTTTGTAAGCCGCGTCGAAATCGGCCGCCCCGCTGATTTCCGCCAGCATCGCCTGGTGGCGCGGCATCATCCGCGCCGCCGGCAGCAGGTTGAGGCGCCGCCCGGCAAAGGACAATTGGGCGCCGATGCCATGATGGTCGGCCAGCAGCCGCGCCGCCAACTCGCGGACGCTGCCGCGCGCCGCCCGGGTCTGGGCCAGCTGCGACGCCTGGATGACGAGCAGGTCGATCGACGATGCGGTGGCGACATAGTTTGCGGGCGATAGCGCCCGGCCTTCAACCCGCGGAATCGTCGGCGGCGCCGGCCTGGTCGGCGGCGCCTGCTGCCGGCCACAACCGGCGAGCACGACGGTGCCGGCGCCAAGGACGATGAGGAAGCGGGCTGCGTTGCGCATGGGCTGATCTCCTGTCGCCACGCGGTGCTTAGCATAGATTAGCGGCCGAGCATCTTCTCCGGTTTGACCAGCCGGTCGAACGTCTCTTCGTCGACCAGGCCCAGCTCCAGCCCCGCCGCCTTGAGCGTCTGCCCGGTCTTGTGGGCATGCTTGGCGATGGCGGCGGCATTGTCGTAGCCGATCTCGGGCGCCAGCGCCGTCACCAGCATCAGCGAATTGCCCATCAGCTCGGCGATCCGCTCCTCGTCCGGCGCCAGGCCGTCGAGGGTGCGCTGGGTGAAGCTGTCCATGCCGATCGACAGCAGGTTGATCGAGCGCACGACATTGGCGCCGATCAGCGGCTTGAACACGTTCAGCTCGAGATGACCCTGCAGGCCGCCAACGGTCACCGCGACATGGTTGCCCATGACCTGGGCGGCGACCATGGTCAGCATCTCGCACTGGGTCGGGTTGACCTTGCCCGGCATGATCGAGCTGCCCG
>DAIPLM010000249.1:0-1863 GCA_036769205.1 Sphingomicrobium sp. | reverse complement strand
AGAACATCGGCCCGCCGCGATAGACCGGCCAGCCATAGCCATAGACCCAGACGACGTCGATGTCGGAGGCGCGCTGGGCCATGCCTTCCTCGAGAATTTTCGCGCCTTCGTTGACCATGGTGTAGAGCGTCCGCTCGATGATCTCCTGGTCTGAGATGTCGCGCCGCTCGACGCCCTGCTTCTTCGCGAAATCCTCGATGATCTGCTGGACGACCGGCGACGGGCTCGGCCGGCGCTTGTCGTCATAATCGTAGAAGCCGGCGCCCTTCTTCTGGCCCCAGCGGTCGATGGCGCAGAGCGCGTCGCGGATGTTCTCGATGCGATTGGGGTCGCGGTGCCAGCCGATGTCGACCCCAGCCAGATCGGCCATCTGAAACGGCCCCATCGGCATGCCGAACTCGACATGGACGCGGTCAATTTGGCTTGGCGAGGCGCCCTCCAGCAACAGCTTGGTCGCCTCCACCTGCCTCGGCATCAACATGCGATTGCCGATGAAGCCGTGGCAGACGCCGGCGACCACCGCGACTTTGCGGATTTTCTTGGCGAGCTGCATGGCGGTGACCAGCACATCGGGCGCGGTCTTCGCCCCGCGCACCACTTCCAGCAATTTCATGACATTGGCCGGCGAGAAGAAGTGCAGCCCAACGACGTCTTGCGGCCGCGAGGTGCTGGCGGCGATCTCGTCGATGTTCAGATACGACGTGTTGGAAGCCAGGATCGCGCCCGGCTTGGCGATCTTGTCGAGCTTGCCGAAGACCTCCTTCTTGATCTCCATCTGCTCAAACACCGCCTCGATGATGAGATCGCAGTCGGCGAGGCTGGCGAAGTCGAGCGAAGGCGACAATAGCCCCATCGCCCCCTCGACCTGTTCGGCGCTCATCTTGCCCTTAGCGGCGGTCGCCTCGTAATTTTTGCGCATGACGCCGGTGCCGCGGTCCAACGCTTCCTGGCTCATCTCGACGATGGTGACGGGAATGCCCGCCGACAAGAAGTTCATGGCGATGCCGCCGCCCATGGTCCCGGCGCCGATCATGCCGACCTTGCGCACGTCGCGCGGGCGGGTGTCGTCGGGGATGCCCTCGATCTTCGCCGCCTTGCGCTCGGCGAAGAAGAAATATTGCTGGGCCCGCGACTGGGTGCCGCTCATCAGCTCCATGAACAGCCGCCGCTCGTCCATGACGCCCTCGGCATAAGGCTTGGCGACCGCCGCCTCGACCGCCTGGATGTTCTTTTCCGGCGCCTCGAACCCGCGGAACTTGCGCGCATTGGCCTGGCGGAATTCGGCAAAGACTTGCGGATCGACGCCATCGACCTTGTCCTGACGCTCCGAGGATTTGGGCAGCGGCCTGATGTCTTTCACTTCCTCGGCATAAGCGACCGCATGCTCCTGCAGGTCGCCCTCGACGAGGCGGTCGACGAGGCCGATGGCGTTCGCTTCCTTGGCGCCGATCGGCGTGCCGCTGGTCACCATTTCCAGCGCCTTTTGCACACCGGCGACGCGCGGCAGCCGCTGCGTCCCGCCCGCGCCCGGCAACAGGCCAAGCTTGACTTCCGGCACGCCAAGTTTGGCGTCCGGAACCGCGACCCGATAGTGGCAGCCCAAGGCAATCTCGAGCCCGCCGCCGAGCGCCGTGCCGTGGATCGCCGCCACCACCGGCTTTGAACAATTCTCGATGGTGTCGACGACTTCCGGCAGCCACGGCATAACGGGCGGCTTACCGAACTCGGTGATGTCGGCGCCGGCGAAAAAGGTCTGGCCTTCGCAGCGGATGACGACCGCCTTGACCAACGCGTCCGCTTCCGCCTCGGCGATCGCCGCCACCAGCCCCTGCCGCACCGCCGCCCCCAAGGCGTTGACCGGCG
>DAIPLM010000105.1:0-6555 GCA_036769205.1 Sphingomicrobium sp. | reverse complement strand
CGGCTACATGATCACCATCGCCGGCATGGGCATCTTCTTCCTCAACATGATCTGGTCGTTCGCGGCGGGTAAGAAGGCGCCGGGCAATTATTGGGGCGAAGGCGCGACGACCCTCGAGTGGACCCTCACCAGCCCGCCGCCGTTCCACCAGTTCGAGACGCTGCCAAAAGTAGACTGATTTCGCTCGAATGGATGACGATGCGCCCCGGGTTACGCTGGGGCGTTTTCGTTTGGCGGCCTAGTCGCCGAGCCGCTCCGCCTTCACGATCTTCACCATCGGCTCCAGCATCTGCCCCTTCATCGACCCCTCGCCCTTGGTCGGCGAGACCGGGGCGGAGAGGATGGCTTTGACCACTTCCTGCCCCTCGATCACCTTGCCGAAGGCTGCGAAGCCGACGTCGTCGGCCTTGGCGTCGAACGCCGGGACGTCGGTGGTCATGATGAAGAAGTCGCTGCGCGCCGTGCCCGGTCCGCTATTCGCCATGGCGACAGTCCAGGCCTTGTTTTTGAGGCCGGTGACATTGGTCGGCTCGTGGGCGATCGCCGGATAGAGCTTGCGGGCGTCGCTGGTGATGCCGCCCTGGATGAGGCCACCGCCGCCATATTTGAGAGCGCGGTAGAAGCCTTCCCCGTTGAAGCGGCCCGATTCGACATATTTGAGGAAATTGGCCGTGGTGACCGGGGCGTGGGCCTGGTCGAGCGCGAGGACGATGCGGCCCTTGTCGGTGTCGAGCGCGATGCGGATCGTGTCGGCGTCGGGCGAGGCTTGGGCAAATGCGGGCAGGGCGACCGCGGACAGGCAAACCGCGAGCATGATTCGGTGGGTCATTGGGAGGCTTTAGCGCGGCAATCCTGAACCGCCCATTCCCCACCCTTTTCCTTCTGTCGCCAAGCCCTTATAGCCCCCGGCGTGACCAGCATCCCGATCGACGAAAGCCCGGCGATTCTCGCCGACTGGCGCGACTTGTTCGCACTCACCAAGCCGCGGGTGATGAGCCTGGTGGTGTTCACTGGTTTGTGCGGCCTCCTGGCGGCGCCGGTCCACGTCCATCCCGTGCTCGGTTTCGCCGCCGTGCTGTGCATCGCCCTCGGCGCCGGGGCGGCGGGGGCGCTCAACATGTGGTACGAGGCAGACCTCGACGCGGCCATGAAGCGCACTGCCTCGCGGCCGCTGCCGGCGGGGCGGATGGACCGGCAGACGGCGCTGCACTTCGGCGTCGGCCTTGCCGTCTTCTCAGTCATCCTCATGGGCCTCTCCGCTAATGTGCTGGCGGCGGCAATCCTGGCGCTTTCGATCCTGTTCTACGTGCTGGTTTACACCGTCTGGCTGAAGCGCCGGACGGCCCAGAATATCGTCATCGGCGGCGCCGCGGGCGCTTTTCCGCCGCTGATCGGCTGGGCCGCCGCGACCGGCGACGTGACGACGCTGCCGATCCTGCTGTTCGCGATCATCTTCCTATGGACGCCGCCGCATTTCTGGGCGCTGAGCCTGTTCGTCCGCGCCGATTACGCCAATGCCGGGGTTCCGATGCTGCCGGTCGTCGCCGGCGTCCAGGCCACCCGCCGCCATATTCTGCTCTACACTGTGCCGATGGTCGCCGCCGCGGTCGCGCCTTGGGCGCTGGGGCTGACGGGTTGGATCTATGGCGCCATCGCCATCGGCCTCAACACCACTTTCCTGGTGCTGGCAGTATTGGTCGCCGGCAACCGCGCGACGGAGCCCAAGGCCATGGGTCCGGAAAAGCGCCTGTTCGCATTCTCCATCCTCTATCTGTTCGGGCTGTTCGCGGCTTTGGTCGTCGACAAATGGCTGCTGGCATGACGCCGCTACCCGAAGACGAAGTCCGGCGGCGCCAGCGCGATCGGGCCAGGGTCATGGCCTGGCTGCTCGGCGCCTTTGTCGTCCTGCTGTTCTTCATCACCATCGCCAAGATGACGGTCAACCAATGAGCTCGAAGGCGCGGACCGCATTGTTCCTGGTGCTGGTGGTGTTCGGCATGACCGGCCTCGCCTTCGCTTCGGTGCCGCTCTACCGCATCTTCTGCCAGGTGACCGGCTTCGACGGCACACCACTCAGGGCCGAGAAAGCCCCGGGCGCGGTCGCCGGCGACATCGGCGTCCGCTTCGACGCCAATATCGACGATACCCTGCCGTGGAAGTTCGAGCCGGTGCAGGAGAAGGTCCGCATCCACCCCGGCCAGCGCACCACCATTTATTACCGCGCCACCAATTTGACAGCTCGGACGACGACCGGCCGCGCCATCTTCAACGTCTCGCCGACCCGCTCCGGCCCGTTCTTCTCGAAGATCGAGTGCTTCTGCTTCACCGAGCAGACGCTGAAACCCGGAGAAAGCGTCAAGATGCCGGTGGTGTTTTTCGTCGACCCGCGCATCCGCGACGACGAGTCGACCAGGGGCATCGACGAGATCACCTTGAGCTATACGTTTTACCCGGTGGAATCCGGGCCGGCGACCAGCTAGAGGCCGCTTCAAGCAGACGAGGAATCCATCCCATGGCCGCAGCCAAGAACCACGACTACCACATCCTGCCGCCCGACCCGTGGCCGATCATCGGCTCCTTCTCGGCGCTGTCGCTGTTCGGCGGCGCGGTGATGTGGATGCACGACAATCCGTACGGCAAGTTCTTCTTCGCCGCCGGCGTCATCATGGTTCTCGTCACCATGTACAGCTGGTGGTCGAACACGGTGAAGGAGGCCCACGAGGGTTATCACACGCCGGTCGTCCAGCTTCACCTGCGCTACGGCATGATCCTGTTTATCGCCTCGGAAGTGATGTTCTTCCTCGCCTGGTTCTGGGCCTTCTTCTCCTCGGCTTTGTTCCCGTCGGGGGTCGAGGCGGTCGGAGGCGTCTGGCCGCCCAAGGGCACCGAAGTGCTCGATCCGTTCGGCTGGCCGCTGCTCAACACCTTCATCCTGCTTTGTTCGGGGACGACCGTCACCTGGGCCCACCATGCCCTGATCCACGGCGACCGCGAGGGCCTGAAGAAAGGCCTGTGGTGCACGATCCTCCTCGGCCTGCTGTTCACCTCGATCCAGGCCTATGAATATATCCACGCGCCCTTCAGCTTTTCGCGCCTGAACGAGGCCAATCCGGGCACGATTTACGGCTCGACCTTCTTCATGGCGACCGGCTTCCACGGCTTCCATGTCATCGTCGGCACCATCTTCCTCGCCGTCTGCCTGGCCCGCGCCTACAAGGGCGACTTCACGCCCAAGCAGCATTTCGGCTTCGAGGCGGCGGCCTGGTACTGGCATTTCGTCGATGTCGTCTGGCTGTTCCTGTTCGTCTCCATCTACGTCTGGGGCGGCTGGGGCGCGCCGATCCACGGCTAGCGCCGTGGCGGCGCTGACGGCCGCGCTGGAAGGCCAGTGCCCGCGTTGCGGCGAGCGAACCCTGTTCGCCGGCCCGGTCGCCTTCGCGCCGCATTGCCGGGCTTGCGGGTTGGATTTCTTGGCATTCAACGTCGGTGATGGCCCGGCGGCGTTCCTGATCCTGATCGTCGGCGCCATCCTGACCTCGGGGGCGATTGCCGTCGAGCTGATGTTCGAAGCGCCGTGGTGGGTGCATCTGGTCTGGATCCCGGTCGGGACGGCGCTGACCGTTGGGGGGCTGAGGCTGGCCAAGGCACTACTGATCGCCCGTGAATATCACACCGGCGCCGGGGCATGACGAGGCGGCTGCCCCTGATCCCGAGCCTGATCGTCGCCGCCGCCGCGCTGACCATGATCGGGCTCGGATTCTGGCAATTGCAGCGGCTCGGCGAGAAGCGGGCGCTGCTTGCCCATTATGAGGCCGCCGAGGGCCAGCCACCGATCGCCTTCCCGATGATCCCGATCGGCAAGGACTTGCCCTTGTTCCGGCAGGCGACCGGCCATTGCACGCGGGTCATCGGGCGACGCACGGCGGCCGGCGAAAACCTTCAGGGAGAGTCCGGCTTCGTCCATATCGCGGAGTGCGGCACCGGCGCCGAGGGGCCGGGCATGGCGGTCGAGTTCGGCTGGTCCAAGGACCCCAATGCCGGCGCCGGCTGGACCGGCGGCGAGGTCCGCGGGATCATCGCGCCGGACCGCAAGAGCCGCATGCGGCTGGTGTCGGCGACCGGGCTCGGCGGGCTCGAGGCGAGTAACCCGCCATCGCCGGCCTCGATCCCCAACAACCATCTGTTCTACGCCATCCAATGGTTCCTGTTCGCGGGCATCGCCGCGCTGATTTACGGGCTGGCCCTGCGCAAGCGGTGGCGACAGGGGGATGCGCCATGACCGGGATGCGGCTGACGACGCTGGCTTCGGGCCTGCGGGTGGCGAGCCACTCCATGCCAGACCTGCAGACCGCCGCGGTCGGCCTGTTCGCCGACGTTGGCTCGCGCGCCGAGCCGGCGGCGTTGAACGGCATCGCCCATCTGTTCGAGCATATGGTGTTCAAGGGCGCCGGCGGCCGCTCGGCCCGCGCCATCAGCGAGGCGATCGAGGAGGTCGGCGGCGATTTGAACGCGGCCACCGAGCGCGACGCCACCAGTTTCACCGCCACCATCATGGCCGAGCACCTGCCGCTGGCGGTCGAGCTGATCGGCGACATGATCCTGCGCGCGCATTTCGCCGAGATCGACCTCGAGCGCGAGAAGCAGGTCGTCTTCCAGGAGCTGGCCGAAGCCCGCGACACGCCCAGCGACATGGTGTTCGACGATTTGTGGGCGGCGGCGTTCGAGGGCCAGGGCCTCGGCCGCTCGATCCTCGGCGAGGAGCCAAGCATCGCCGCCGTCACCGTCGCCGACCTCTGCCACTGGCGCGACCTGCATTATCGCGGGGCCGGCGTCGCTTTGGTCGCCGCCGGCAAGGTCGACCATGACGCGCTGGTGGCGCTGGCCGAGAGCCGCTTCGCCGCGCTGCTGCCCGGCCCGAGCCCAGCCAGCGAGCCGGCGCGCTTCGTTGGCGGCACGCGTCACGGCCGCCACGCCACGGAGCAGGCGCAGCTCACCCTGGGCTTTCCCGGGCCGAGCGACCGGGCGCCCGATTATTATGCGGCGCGGCTGTTTTCGGACATTGTCGGCAGCGGCGCCTCGTCGCGGCTGTTCCAGCAGGTCCGCGAGGACCGCGGCCTGGCTTACTCCGTCAGCTCGACCCTCCACCCCTATGACGATTGCGGCTTGTTCTACATTTACGCGGCGACCTCGCGCCGCCAAGCGGCCGCGGCGCTGCAATTGATCGAGGAAATCGTCGCCGGCACGCCGGCCTCGCTCACCCAGCGCGAGCTCGACCGGGTCCGCAACCAGGCCCGCGCCGGCCTGCTGATGTCCTTGGAGACGCCGTGGGGCCAGGCCCATTATGTCGCCCGCCAGCTCTCCGTCCACGGCCGGCTGGTCGACCCGGCGGAGGTCGTCGACGCGCTGCTGGCGGTGACCCTCGATGAAGTGCGCGAAGCCGGCGAGCGGATGATCGCCGGCCCTTGCGCGCGGGCGACGATCGGGGTGCCGGCGGCCCGCGCCGCATGAGCGAGCTGACGACCCTGGTCGCCGAGCCGTGGGCGGACTGGGGCCTGATTGACAGCGGCCATGGCCGCAAGCTCGAGCGCTACGGCCCGTTCACGGTCATCAGGCCCGAGCCGCAGGCGATGTGGGCGCCGGCCAGCGACGATTGGCAGGCGGACGCTACCTTCGTCCCCGGCTCCGACGAAGAAGGCGGCGGGCGATGGGTGCAGGACCGACCAGTCCCGAATAGCTGGCCGCTGGCGCGCGGCGATGTTCGCTTCCACGCCTCGCTGACGCCCTTCCGCCATCTCGGTTTCTTCCCCGACATGGCGCCGCAATGGGACTGGATGCGGGCCCGGGCCGCCGACGCCGACATCCTCAATCTGTTCGGCTACACGGGGGTCGGCAGCTTGCTGCTCAGCGAGGCCGGCGGGCGGTTGGTCCATGTCGACGCGTCGAAAAAATCGGTCGAGGGCGGCAAGGCCAATGCGGCTTTGTCGGGGTTGACCGACCGGCCGATCCGCTGGCTGGTCGACGATGCCGCCAAGTTCACCGCCCGCGAGGTCCGGCGCGGGCGGCGCTACGACGGCATCCTGCTCGACCCGCCCAAGTTCGGGCGCGGACCCGAGGGCGAGTTGTGGCGGCTGGAGGATCATCTCGCCCCCTTGCTGGCCGACTGCCGCCGCCTGCTCGACGCCGACAGCCGCTTCCTGGTGCTGACCGCTTATGCCGTGCGGATGTCGGCGATCGCCATCGGCGAATTGCTGCGGCAGGTGACGGCGGATTTGGGCGGCGCCGTCGAGGTGGGCGAAATGACCGTTCGCGAGGAAGCGCGCGGCCTTCTGTTGCCAACGGCGATTTTCGCGAGGTGGACTAGGTCCTAGCCGCCCGAATCGCCGCCGCCGCGACGAACGGCGAGCCTGCGATCAATGCGATCGAAACCGCCGCTTCCAGCGCCAGCGGGCCATTGCCGCCGGTCCCACTCACAGCCGCGCCGAAGATCAGCAAGGGCACCACCAGCGGCAACAGCAGCAGGCCAGCCAGCGCCCCGGCGCGCGGCAGGCCGGCGGT
>DAIPLM010000104.1:1439-6682 GCA_036769205.1 Sphingomicrobium sp. | reverse complement strand
TCCGCCAGGGCATCGTCAATGCCTTCCAGTTCCTGACCGGGGCGAACCTGTGGGATCCGTCGGTCCGCTTCCTCACCGAGCTGCCGTCGCGGACCGACCCGTTCGAAGTGCTGGCGATTGTCCTCATCGCCCTCGTCCTCTCCTTCCTCGCCACCCTCTACCCGGCGTGGAAGGCGGCGAGCACCGATCCGGTGCAGGTGCTGCGCTATGAGTGACGCGGTCCTGTCGACGCACGGCCTCAAGCGCAGCTTCACCCAGGCCGACGTTACCATCCACGTCCTGCGCGGCGTCGACCTCGCCGTGAACCCGGGCGAGATCGTGGCGCTGCTCGGCCCCTCGGGGTCAGGCAAGTCGACCTTGCTGCAGGCGGTCGGCCTGCTGGAAGGCGGCTTCGAGGGCTCGATCCGCCTGCTCGGCGAGGAAGCCGCTAGCCTCGACGACGACGGCCGCACCAAGCTCCGCCGCGACGCGCTCGGCTTCGTCTATCAGTTCCACCATCTGCTGCCCGACTTCGACGCCCGCGAGAACGTCATGCTGCCGCTGATCATCCACGGCGCCGACGGCGACGCCGCCCGGACCCGCGCCGAGCAAATGCTGGGCCAGCTCGGGCTCGGCGAGCGCCTCGACCATCGCCCCGCCAAGCTGTCGGGCGGCGAGCAGCAGCGGGTCGCCGTCGCACGCGCGCTGGCCAACCGGCCGCCGCTCATCCTCGCTGACGAGCCGACCGGCAACCTCGACGAGCATACCGCCGATATCGTCTTCGCCGAGTTCCTGAGCCTGGTCCGGGATGAAGGCAGCGCCGCTTTGGTCGCCACCCACAACGAGCGCATCGCCGCCAAGATGGACCGGGTGGTGCGGCTGCACGAGGGAGTGCTGCAATGACCGCCATCACCGCCATCCCGGTCACCGCCGCCGATGGCTCGCCGACCGATCTCTCCGCACATCAGGGCAAGGTGCTCCTGGTCGTCAACGTCGCTTCCAAATGCGGCTTCACCCCGCAATATGAAGGGCTGGAGGCGCTGCATCGCCGCTACGCCGACAAGGGCTTCGAGGTGCTCGGCTTCCCGTGCAACCAGTTCGGTGCGCAGGAGCCGGGCAATGCGGAGGAAATCGCCAATTTCTGCTCGCTGACCTATGACGTCACTTTCCCCTTGCTCGGCAAGATCGACGTCAACGGGCCCAACGCCGCGCCGATTTACAAGCACATCAAGAAGGAAGCGCCGGGAGTGCTCGGCTCGGAAGCCATCAAATGGAACTTCACCAAGTTCCTGGTCGACCGCTCGGGCAAGGTGGTGAAGCGCTACGCCCCGCAGACCAAGCCCGAGGACATCGCCCGCGATATCGAGGCCTTGCTCTAGTCCCTGCGACGCTTTCCCGCGTCGCGCGTTTGCGATGCCATGCGCCGACTGAACCCGCCCGTCCTTGCCGCCATCGCTTTGGGCTTGCTCGTCCTGGTAGCGGCCATCGTCGTGATGACCCGCCGCGGCAATTCCGATCAGGACAAGCTCAGCGATGAGCAGGCGGCCGGGGTTGCCGCCAGCGGCACCCAAACTCGCTGCGCCAGCCAGGCGACCTATGATCGCATCAAGGCCGATCTATTCCGCCAGGCCGCCGAGGTGCGCAAGAGCGACCAGGCGGCGTTCGACCGGCTGTCGGCCTATGCGTCGGTGCGGATGGAGCGACCGCTGCTGCGCGGCGGCGACGAGGCGCTGGGTACGGTGCGTTGCTCGGGCCGGCTGTCGCTTGATCTGCCGCCTGGAGTCGCCGTCGTCGGCGGTCGTCGAACGCTGAGCGCTGACATCGACTATTTCTTGCAGCCAGCCGCCGACGGCAGCGGCGACGTGGTGATGATCGAAGGCGCCGACCCCATCGTCGTTCCGCTGGCGACGCTTGCCCGCACCGGCGAGCCTACCGCCATTCCACCCGCCCCGGCGCCCGGGCAGCTTCCCAATGAGCAACCGCCGGCAAGCCCAATTCCCAACCCGCCAGCACCGCCCGTCGTTGGGCCAGCTGAACCGCCGGCGCCCTCGGTTGGCGATGCCAGGCCGAGCTTCAATTGCCAGCGTGCCCGTACGCGGGGCGAAATTGCGGTTTGCCAAAACTCGGGACTGGCGGAGTTGGACCGGCAAATGGCTTCGCAATTTACACGCGCTTTGGCGGCGGCCGGCCCGCGACAGCGCGCCATCCTGTCCTCCACTCGGGATTCGTTCCTGCGGTACCGCGATCAATGCCCGAGCAATGCTTGCATCGCAGAGACCTATCGCGGCCGCATGCGCGAGATCGACGACATCATGTCGGGCGACTGGCGGCCGGGTCGCTAGGCCGGACATTAGCTGGGGATAAGTGCTTCGGCTGCGCTTCCATCCGCGGCCCCCCGATCCCATAGTCGAAGGCATGCCCGCCGCGCCGTTTGTCCCGCTTCGAGTCTTTTCCTGCTTCAGCATGCTCGAAGGGGCGATTGAGCCCAAGGCGATCGCCAAGCAGGCCAAAAGGCTCGGTTTCCCGGCCATCGCTCTGACCGACCGCAACGGCCTCTACGCCGCCATGCCGTTCACCGACGCCGCCCAAGCCGAAGGCGTGCAGCCGATCATCGGTGCGCTGCTCGCCGTCGCCCGCCCGGCGGAGATCGGCCCGGCGGGGATGCTCGACTGGCTGGTGCTGCTGGCCAAGGACGAAGCCGGCTACGACAATCTCTGCAAATTGGTGTCGAAGGCGCACCTCGACCGCCCGGCGCAGGAAGAGCCGCACGTCCTCTTCGCGGCGCTCAGCGGCGCCACCGACGGCCTGATCGCGCTGACCGCGGGCGGGGAGGGCGCCGTGGCCCGCCTGCTCGCCGACGGCCAGGATGACAAGGCGCGGGCCTATGCCGAGCGGCTCGCCGGCCTGTTCCCGGAGCGCCTCTATGTCGAGCTCAGCCGGCGCGGCGACGCCATCGAGGAGGCCGCCGAGGAGCGGCTGGTCGATCTCGCTTATGCGCTCGACTTGCCTTTGGTCGCCACCAATCCGGCCCAATATCTCGAGCGCGAGTTCCATGCGGCGCACGACGCCATGCTGTGCATCGCCAATTCGACCTATGTCGAGACCGCCGAGCGGCCGTCCTCCTCGCCCGAGGCATGGCTCAAGGACGGCGAAGCCATGGGGCATTTGTTCGCCGACTTGCCCGAGGCGGTCGCCAATACCGCCGTCATCGCCTTGCGCTGCGCTGTCGCCGCCCCCAGCCGCCGCCCGATCCTGCCACGGCTCGGCGATGACGAGGATGAGCAATTGCGGCGCGACGCGAAGGCGGGGCTGGAGAAAAGGCTTGAAGGCCGGCTTGGCGAAGACGCGCAAATCTATGCGGATCGCCTGGAGTTCGAGCTCGACGTCATCGTCCGCATGGGGTTCGCCGGTTACTTCCTGATCGTCGCCGACTTCATCCAATGGGCCAAGGCCAACGACATTCCGGTAGGGCCGGGGCGCGGCTCGGGGGCGGGGTCGGTGGTCGCCTGGGCGCTGACCATCACCGACCTCGACCCGATCGAACTGAATCTGTTGTTCGAGCGCTTCCTCAACCCGGAACGCGTGTCGATGCCCGACTTCGACATCGATTTCTGCGAAACCCACCGCGACAAGGTCATCACCTACGTTCAGCAGAAATACGGCCGCGACCGGGTCGCCCAGATCATCACCTTCGGGCGCCTGAAGGCGCGGGCGGTGCTCAAGGATACCGGCCGGGTGCTGCAAATGCCCTATGGCCAGGTCGACCGGCTGGCGAAGCTGGTGCCCAACCACCCGACCGACCCGTGGACGCTGGAGCGCAGCCTCGGCCGCGCCCGCGACAAGGACGGTGGGCCGCTGGCCGGCGTGCCCGAGCTGATCTCCGAATATCGCGGCGACAAGGACGTCAAGCGCCTGTTCGACCTGGCGATGAAGCTCGAGGGCCTGCCCCGCCACAGCTCGACCCACGCCGCCGGCGTCGTCATCGCCGACCGCCCGCTTGACCAATTGGTGCCGCTCTACCGCGACCCGCGCTCGGACATGCCGGTCACCCAGTTCGACATGAAATATGTCGAGGCAGCCGGACTGGTGAAGTTCGACTTCCTCGGTTTGAAGACTCTGTCGGTGCTGAAGGAAGGCCAGCGGCTGCTGGCTCAGCGCGGGGTCGAGGTGGATTTCCTGTCGCTGCCCTTGGACGACCCGGCGGTCTACGAATTGCTCCAGCGCGGCGACACGGTCGGGGTGTTCCAGCTGGAATCGGAAGGTATGCGGCGGACGCTGGCCGGGGTGCGGCCGACCGGCTTCGGCGACATCATTGCACTGGTGTCTCTCTACCGGCCGGGGCCGATGGACAACATCCCTCTGTTCGGCGACCGCAAGAATGCCCGCGTCCCGCTCGCTTACCCGCATCCGATGCTCGAGGACGTGCTCAAGGAAACCTACGGCATCTTCGTCTATCAGGAACAGGTGATGCAGGCGGCGCAGGTGCTCGCCGGCTACTCGCTGGGCGAAGCCGATCTGCTCCGCCGCGCCATGGGCAAGAAGATCCAGGCGGAGATGGACGCCCAACGGGCGCGCTTCGTCGAGGGCTGCGCGCGCAACGATATTGGTCCGTCCAAGGCCGGGGAATTGTTCGATTTGATCGACAAGTTCGCGGGCTATGGCTTCAACAAGAGCCACGCCGCCGGCTATGCCTTGATCGCCTATCAGACCGCCTGGCTGAAGGCGCATCATCCGGCCGAATTCTTCGCCGCGTCGATGAGCTTCGACATGGCGCAGACCGACAAATTGGCCCTGTTCGCCGAGGATATCCGCCGCGGCGGCATCGAGCTGCTGTCGCCCGACATCAATGCCAGCCGGGCCGATTTCTCGGTCGAGGACGGCAAGGTGCGGTATGCGCTCGGCGCGCTCAAAGGCGTCGGCGAGAAGGCGATGGCGGCTTTGGTGGAGGAGCGCGAGGCGAACGGGCCGTTCAAGACCCTCGACGATTTCGCCGAGCGGATCGACCCGCGCCTGCTCAACCGGCGACAGATCGAGAGCCTGGCGGCCGCCGGCGCCTTCGACAGCCTGGCCGGCGAGCGCGCCGCCGTCTTTGCCGCCGCGGAGACCATCCTCGCCCATGCCGCCAGCGCCGCCGACGCGCGCGAAAGCGGCCAGCACGGCCTGTTCGGCGGCGAATCCTCCGCCGGCATCGCCCCGATCCGGCTGCCCAAGGGCGCGCAATGGACTTTGGCCGAGCGGATGGCGGCCGAGCGCGACGCTTTCGG
>DAIPLM010000104.1:0-1339 GCA_036769205.1 Sphingomicrobium sp. | reverse complement strand
GGCGCTCATCCCCTGCATGACCGCCTTGCGGCCGAGGTTGGCGGCGACGGCGATGGCCGCCCCGGCAACCGCCGCGCCGATCAGGGCGCCGCTTTCGCCCCAATTGAAAGCGCTGCGGTCGCTGGAGCTGGCACGGCTGCTGCCGCCATTGCCGCGACTGCGGGCGCGGGTCGAATTGCTGGAACGGTTGGTGGTCCGGGTAGCCATGAATTCGCCTCCTGCTTGGGTTCAAACCCCAAACGAGGAGAGTAGGCCGGGCGTTCCTCGTTTCGGCCTTAAGCTTCGTTGCTCGGCGCAAGCATTTCGTCGGGCGTCGGCGGCGGTGGTTGCTCCGCCGGTGGAGTGGCGTCGGGCCCGGCGAAATTCTCCGACGGCGCGGCCTCATTGGTGACGGGCGCCTCGATCGGCGGCGAATCGACGTCCTCGGCGGGCGGTGGCGGCGCCGCGGTCTCATATTCCTCGCCCGGTAGCTTGACCTGCTTGCGCGATGGCGGCGGGGTCTTCTCGCGAGGCGCGGCCGCGCCTTTGTACACGCAGGCATCGAGCCCGTCGCGGGCGACCACCCCGATCCGCGCCGCGATCGAGCCGCCGTAGCGCCGGGTGAAGCCCTTGGGGGCGATGGCGCCGCGCTTCTTGGGCAAGGGCAAGATGGCGGCGATGCGCGCCGCCTCGGTCCGGCTCATGGCGCTGGCATCATGGCCGTAATAACGCTGCGCCCCGGCGTTGACGCCGTAGGTGCCGATGCCGGTCTCGGCGAGGTTGAGATAGACCTCCATGATCCTCCGCTTGGGCCACATCGCCTCGATCAGCACGGTGAACCAGGCCTCGACGCCCTTGCGGACATAGCCGCCGCCTTGCCACAGGAAGGCGTTCTTGGCGGTCTGCTGGCTGATGGTCGAGCCGCCCCGAATGCGCCCGCCCGAGGCGTTGCGCTGCATCGCCTGCTCGATGGCATCGAAGTCAAAGCCGTCGTGGCTGCAGAATTTGCTGTCCTCGGCGGCGATGGCGGCGCGGACCATGTCGCGGTCGATCTCGTCGATGCCCATCCAGTCCTTGTGGACGCCGCGGCCGCCGATGAAGTCGCCGACCATCGTCGCGGTAATCGGCGGTGGCACGAAGCGGTAGGCGAGCACCCAGACGATCGAGATCAGGATGAAGGCGAGCACCAGGCGCACCAGCCCGACTGCGATCCGCGCCGGCCAGCCCCGCGGCCGCTTGCGCTTGTAGGTCGGGACCGTGCCGCTTTTCCGCTTCGCCATCCCGGCCTTGCTAGCGGAGAGCGGGCGAAAAAAAAGCCCCGCGAATCGCGATGCCCCAGAAAAGCGTAAGCCCCGGATAC
>DAIPLM010000103.1:0-6689 GCA_036769205.1 Sphingomicrobium sp. | reverse complement strand
GGCCTTGGAGGCGGCAAGCGAGGCGCGGGCGGCGGCGACGCTTTCCGGCCCCAGACTCGGGAATTCGCGATAGACGATGCGCAGGTCCTTGTCCTCGGCGATGAGCCGTTCGATGTCCGGATTGCTGCGCCGGCAATAGCCGCAGGCGTAATCGTAGAAATAGGCAAGGGTGACGTCGGGCTTGGCCGAACCCTTCCACGACGATGCGAACGGGGTTTCCAGCGCGGCGCGGTTGGCTTCCAGCACCGGCTCGAACTGGCGCTCCTTCAAGGCCTCGCTGCCGGCGATCAGCACCTGCGGGTCCTTCATGATGCCCTCGCGGACGATCCGCGGGCCGAGCAATTGCGGCGCGGCGAGGAACAGGAAAGCGGCGGTCAGCAGCGCCCCTATGACGCCGCCGGCGACCGCGACGCCCAGCAAGGAAGCCCTAATGGGCCTGGCTTGGTTCTCTTGGCTCAACTTTGATCCCGCCCTTCTTGTCTTTCTTCAATTCGGCTTCGGATACCATGGCGATATCCTGGGCGCGAAGATAGTCGGGCGTGTTGGCCGGGATGCCGCGCATCGCCATGCGGGCGCTGGCCAGCGCCAGCTTGGCATTGCCTTGCAGATTGTTGCGCTCGGCGGTGGCGAGGGCGGCGCGGGCCTGGTCGCCTTCATGGTCATAGACGATGCCGAGCTGCAGCCAGGCGAAGGGGTTGTCGTTGTCGCGGTTGACCGCCGTCTTCAGCACCTGCTTGGCCTCGGCGAAATTCTTGCCGTCCTCGCTGGCGATCAGGGCATGGCCGAGCATGACCGCGATCATCGGCTGGTCGGGGGCGTTTTTGACCGCCTCGCGAAGGATCGGGATGGCGGTCTTGGGCTGGCCGGACTCCAGCAGGATCTGGCCCTTCAATTCGAGGAAGAACGGGTCTTGCGGCGCGGTCTTGAGCAAGGCGTCGGCCTCGCTCAGCGCTTTGTCTGGGTATGCGCCCAGATGATAGGCGTAAGCGCGTGCGTAGTGCGCCGGCACCGACTGATCGCTTTCGGGATAGAGGGTGGTCGCCTTCTTCGGGTCGATATAGCCCTGCAGCTTGGCCTTGACCCGCTCGAAGCGCGCCTCCAGCGCCGGGTCGGACGGCCTGTTCCAGGCCGGGTCCTTCTGGTAGATTTCGGCGAGCGACTGGACGCGTTCCTGGCTCAAGGGGTGGGTGCGGTCGTAACTGTCCTTGGCATAGATCGCCAGGCGGTACTCCTGGTTCTGCAATTTCTTGAAGAATTCGAGGCTGCCCTTGCCGCTGATTCCCGCCTTCGACAGATAAGCAGCGCCGGCGAGGTCGGCCGAGCTTTCCTGGGCGCGGGTGAAAGCCATGAAATCGCCCATGGCGGCGCGCTGGCCGGCCATCATGATGCCCATGCCGGCGTCGGGCGGGGCGCCGGCGGCGACGGCGGCGGCCGCAAGCACCAGCGACAAGATGCTGATCTTGGTGGCGTTGCCGGCACCCTCGTTCATGCGCAGGATATGGCCGCCGGCGACATGGCCGAGCTCATGGGCGATGACGCCCTGGACCTGGTTGACGTTGTCGGCGGCGGTCAGCAGCGCCGAGTGAATATAGACGATCTGGCCGCCGGCGACGAAGGCGTTGATCTCGGGATCGTTCAGCAGGACGATCTTGACGTTGGCCGGGTCGAGCCCGGCGGCCTGGATCAAAGGCCGAGAAATGTCGCGGAACAGCAATTCGGTCTCGCTGTCGCGAAGCACGCTCTGGGCGGCGGCCGGCCGGGCGGCGGCGAACGCCAGCAGCAAGGCGAGCATCGCCAGCCGCAGGCAGCGGGTCATCAGCCGGGTCATGGCTCCGCTATCCATTGTTCGCCTGAATGAGCGATGAAACCTGGCCGTCATTGCGAGGAGCGTAGCGACGAAGCAATCCAGTTTCGACGCTGGATTGCTTCGCTTCGCTCGCAATGACGGAATGGCTTAGCCAAAAGTCCTCTGCCACCAGCCGCCGCGCGGGGGCTCGCCGTCGCCGGCTTCGCCTTCGGCCGGCTGGTCATTGTCGGCGGCCGGGGCGCGGGTCGGCTTGGCTTCGGCGGGAGCAGGCGCTTCGGTGTCGGCCTTTTTCGCCCGCGGGCGGCGCTTGGGCTTGGCCTCGGCTTCGGCCGGCGCTTCCGGCTCGAGTGCCGGCGCGGGGCCGGGGGTTGCCGGAGCAGTTGGAGCGGCTTTGTCGTCGATCGCCTTTTGCGCGCGCGGGCGGCGGCGGGTCTTCGGTTTCGCCTCCTCGGCCGGCTCGGTCTCGGTGATCGGCGGCTCCTCGGCCAGCGGTCGCTGGGCCATCGGCGAGCTGTCCGGCTCGGGCGCGGCGGCATCGGCTTCCGCACCCTCTCGGCGACCGCCACGGCCGCGCCCTCCACGCCGTCCCCGGCGAGGCTTGGGAGCCTCGTCCTCAACATGCTCGACGACGGGCTCGCTCTCGCTGCTCACCTCTTGCGGTTCGACGGCGGGCGAGTCTTCGGCGGATTCGGGGCGCTCCTGGCCCTCGCCGTCGCGCCGGCGGCCACGGCCGCCGCGGCGGCGCCGGCGGCGCTTGCGGCCGCCATTCTCGCCGTCGCCTTCGTCATGGTGTTCGCGCGGCTCGCGGGGCTCGCGGGCCTGACGCGGCTCGCGGGCCTCGGCGGGCGCTTCGTCCTCGGGCTCATCCTCCTCGTCCTCGGCGAGGTCGAGGTCATCGTCGTCCTCCATGACCGGCGCCGCCATCGCCGGGCGCGCCGGCGCCGTCGGGCGCTCGCCGCTGCTCTCGACGCTCATGCGGGCGCCTTCGAAGGCTTCGTCGATCAAGACTTCGATGCTGACGCCGTAGCGCGTCTCGATCTCGGCGAGCTCGGAGCGCTTGCGGTTGAGCAGGTAGATCGCCGCCTCGCGCCCGGCGCGCAGCAGGATGCGCTCGCCACGGCCGCGCGCCGCTTCGTCCTCGATGATGCGGAGCGCGCTGAGGCCCGCCGACGAAGCGGTGCGCATGAGGCCGGTGCCCTCGCAATGCGCGCACGGCTTGGTCGAGGCTTCGAGGACGCCGGTGCGCAGGCGCTGGCGGCTCATTTCCATCAGCCCGAAGCTGGAGATGCGGCCGACCTGGATGCGGGCGCGGTCGGAGCGCAGCGCGTCCTTCATCGCCTTCTCGACCTTACGGTTGTGGCTCGACTGCTCCATGTCGATGAAGTCGATGACAATCAGCCCGGCCATGTCGCGCAGGCGCAGCTGGCGGGCGATTTCGGCCGCCGCTTCGAGGTTGGTGGCGAAGGCGGTCTGCTCGATGTTGTGCTCGCGGGTCGAGCGGCCGGAGTTGATGTCGATCGACACCAAAGCCTCGGTCGGATTGATCACGAGATAGCCGCCGGACTTCAGCTGGACGACCGGCTGGTACATCGCCGACAATTGGTCCTCGACCCCGTAACGCTGGAAGATCGGGTTCGGGTCGACGAACGGCTTCACCCGGCGGACGTGGCTGGGCATCAGCAGCTTCATGAAGTTGCGCGCCGCCTTGTAGCCCTCGTCGCCCTCGACGACGACTTCGTCGATTTCGCGGTGATAGAGGTCGCGGATGGCGCGCTTGATGAGGTCGCTGTCGCGATAGATGAGCGCCGGGGCGCTGCTGGTCAGCGTCTTCTCGCGGATCTCGTCCCACAGCCGGGCGAGATAATCGAAATCGCGCTTGATCTCGGTCTTGGTCCGCGACAGGCCGGCGGTGCGGACGATCAGGCCCATCGTCTTGGGCAGCTTCAAATCGCCCATGATCGACTTCAACCGCTTGCGGTCGGCGCCGTTGGAGATCTTCCGGCTGATGCCGCCGCCGTGCGAGGTGTTGGGCATCAGCACGCAATAGCGGCCGGCAAGGCTGAGATAGGTGGTCAGCGCCGCGCCCTTGTTGCCGCGCTCTTCCTTGACGACCTGGACCAGCAGCACCTGGCGGCGCTGGATGACGTCCTGGATCTTGTAGCGGCGGCGCAGGTTCTGGCGCTTCTTGCGGAGCTCGTCGGCGGCGCTTTCGTCGACCGGCGAAGCGTCCGATCCGGTGCCGGCCTCGGCGGTCTCGTCGCCCTCTTCCCGGTCGTCGTCGTCGTCGCCGTCGCCGTCGGCGCGATCGACGCCGTCATCCTCGTCGCGCGCGTCCATGTCGGCGCGCAGCCGCTCTTCCTCGGCGGCGTGCTCGGCTTCCTCGCGCAACAGTGCGTCGCGGTCGGCCTTGGGGATCTGGTAATAATCGGGATGGATTTCGCTGAAGGCCAGGAAGCCGTGGCGATTGCCGCCGTAATCGATGAACGCCGCCTGCAGCGACGGCTCGACGCGCGTGACCTTGGCTAGATAGATATTCCCTTTGAGCTGCTTGTGCTCGGCGGACTCGAAGTCAAACTCCTCGATCCGGTTTCCCTTGGCGACGGCGACCCGGGTTTCCTCCGGGTGGCGCGCGTCGATTAGCATGCGCATGGACATTATGAATTCTCCGGGCGCGCAGGCCGGCCTTAAATGGCAAGCGGCGCGCGAACGTGGCAGCCAGCCCCGCCGGTGACATTCCGGTGGGCGTGGCGGATGGAACATGGTGCGTGTCTGCTGCCTGGCCCATGACCGGCATCGCCGGGGAACGCGCGCCACCGGGCTCGTGAAGAGCGGGCTGGCGGGCGTCCTGTGGGGTCATGCAACATCAACCTCGAACGCCGCGTCCATGGGGCGGACGCGGCAGGCCGGCGGGACTGGTCCCAACGGGCGCCGCCCGGTTAGCACCGGCGTCACGCCGCCGCAACAGTGGAGCGCTCTTTGACGCGCCGCTCGGTTTCACCCTTGCGGCAGCGGCCACCAGCGGGGGATAGAGGAGCGGATGGGCGAGGGGAAAGATAGGCGGCGGACGATGAGCTGGGCCGCGCTTGGGCTCGGGCTCGCGCTCGCCGCCTTGCTGGCGACCCAGGCGCGCTGGGCCGGCAGTGGCGAGAGCCGCGAGCCGGGTGCCTTGTTCGGCGAGGCGCGGCAGGGCGGCCTGACCGTCGCTTTGGGGCAAGCGATTGGTGACGTGACAGTGACCGAGGCCAAGGCCCCCGGCCGGCCGATCGTGCTGATCGATCCCGGCCACGGCGGCGCCGACCCCGGCGCGCCGGGGGTTTCGGGCCAGATCACCGAAAAGCAGCTGACCCTGGTGTTCGCGCGCGAGCTGCGGGCATTGCTTGCCGAGCGCGGCCGGGTCCGCGTCGCCTTGACCCGCGAGGACGATCGGGCGCTGTCGCTCGAGCAGCGCGCCGCCATCGCCCGCAAGCTCGGCGCTCGCTTGCTGGTCTCGATCCACATGGACAGCGCCCCCAACCCGCTGGCGCGGGGGGCAACCGTCTATTCGCTGTCCGACGTCGCCTCCGACGCCGAGGCCGCGCGCTTCGCCGAGGCGGAAAATGCCCAGAGTAATATTTTCACCAGCGAGCGCGACGACCAGGTCCGATTCCTGCTCGCCGATCTGGCGCTGCGCGACCAGATGGAGGATTCGGCGGCGCTGGCGGCGCGGCTGGTCAAGGTCGCCGGTCCCGGCATGCTCCTCCGGCCCGAGCCGCACCGGTTTGCCGCCTTCCATATCCTCAGGCGATCGGAAGTGCCGGGCGTGCTGTTCGAAGCCGGCTACATCAGCAATGCCGACGACGAGGCGCTGCTGATCACGCCGGAGGGCCGCAAGCCGATCGTCGCGGCGCTGGCGAGGGCGATCGAGACCGAGCTTTCGCTGCGGATGGCGAAGTGACTCTTTTCGATGCCGGCCCAAGCCGCTAGAGCCTGATGCCAATGCCCGCCGCTCCCCTGAAAATGCCCGACCTGATCGCGTTGAACCAGCGCGTCCATGATTGGGTGGACCCCTGGTTCGAGCGCCGCTGGCTGCGGCGGACGGCGTGGATCGGGCTGGGTGGGCTGTTGTTCTTCGCCAGCGTCTGGGTCTGGTTCGCGTCGGGCCTGCCGAGCTCGGAAAAATTGCTCGCCTACCAGCCGCCGCTGCCGTCCAACGTCCGCGGCTACAATGGCAATCCGGTGCAGACCTTCGCCCGCGAGCGGCGCGTCGAGCTGGCCTATGACGAATATCCGCCGATGGTCATCCAGGCCTTCATCTCGGCCGAGGACAAAACCTTCTTCCGCCATGGCGGGATCGATTATCCCGGCCTGATCGGCGCCGTCTTCGACTATGGCCGCAAGTCGGTAACCGGCGGCCGCGCCCGGGGCGGCTCGACCATCACTCAGCAGGTCGCCAAATATCTGCTGCAAGACAATGAATATGCAATCAGCCGCAAGATCCGCGAGGCGATCCTCGCCTTCCGTCTGGAATCGACGCTGAGCAAGGAGCAGATCCTCGAGCTCTACCTCAACTCGATCTTCCTCGGCCGTAACGCCTATGGCGTGCAGGCGGCGAGCCGCGCCTATTTCGACAAGGACGTCAGCGAGCTGTCGCTGCCGCAGGCGGCCTATCTCGCCGTCCTGCCCAAGGCACCATCCAACTACGATCCGATCCGCCAGACCCAGCGGGCGCTCAACCGCCGCAACTATGTGCTCAACGAAATGGAGAGCAACGGCTACATCACCGCCGCCGCGCGCGACGCCGCCAAGGCCGAGCCGCTCGGCACCATCCGCTACGGCAGCAACGAGAAATTCCGCCAGATGGGCGGCTATTTCATGGAGGACGTCCGCCGCCATCTGATCACCG
>DAIPLM010000102.1:0-6845 GCA_036769205.1 Sphingomicrobium sp. | reverse complement strand
GACCGGCCGACATCGGCCTGCCAGACGTTGCGGCCGGCGGTGGCGCCGCTCGGCGGGCGGCGGACCGCTCCGACCCGGCTGCGCCGGCTGGTATTCTGGCCGGTCAAGGCCGCCAGCGAGGAAGCCCCCGAAGTGGCGGCCGAGGCGGTGGCGCTGAACTTGCCGGGACCGCGAAGGGTCCGCGTGCCGCGCGAATCGAGCAAGGTGATGACATCATTGGCGCGCAGCGTGATGACCTGCGCCTCGGGAACCGCCTTGCCAGCCGGAAAGGCCTTGGACGACGGCCCGGACGAGCGCACTACCAGCACCGCGGCTTCCGCCGCCACCGCGCCCAGCGCCATTGCCAGCACGCCGCCGGCGATTACGAACTTCTTCATGCTACTTCTCCCCTAAAACGTAATGACCTCCAGGACCGGCCTGCAACAGCCGGATTGCGAAACCGGACAAGGCGGGATCGTCGGGATGCCCGGCTGCGATCGCCTCGATCGCGTGCAGCGCTTCCTTGTCGCCTCCGTCGAATTGCTCCCAGAGCTTCGCCAGCTCGGCTCGCGTCGCCGCCGCCATTTCCGGCGCCGGCTCCCAGACGACGATCGGCGTCGGGCGGCCCGATAGCACAATCCGGCCCATTGGTCGAAGCACATCCGTAACGACCAAGCGGCGAACCTCTTCGCTGACCAAGGCGACGCTTTTCAGATATTTGTTGGCGCCCTCGAGTCGGGCAGCGGTGTTCATGGCATCACCGAGCGCGGTGTAGCTGATCCGGCCCTCGCCGCCGAAATTGCCGACGATCGCCTCGCCAAAATGGAGGCCGACGCGGGTGCGGCCGACCATCGCCCGGTCGGGGTCGTTCTCGCCGAACTTCTGGGTGAAGGCGAGCATCTCCAGCGCCGCGTTGACCGCATTCTCGCCGTCGTTCGGGCGAGCGATCGGCGCGCCCCGGAAAGCGACGACGGCATCGCCGACGAACTTGTCGATGGTGCCGCCATTGTTGAGGACGATGTCGCTCATGCCGTCGAGGTAAGCATTGAGCAGCATCGCCGTTTTTTCCGCGGGGATGCGGTGGCTGAGTTCGGTGAAGCCCTGGATGTCGGTGAACAGAGTGTAGATTTGCAACCGCTCGCCGCGCAGCGACAGCTTGCTCGGATCCTTCAGTATCTGGGCGGCAATGTCGCGCGGGAGATATTTGCCTAGCGCCGACTGGGCAAAGCGCTTCTGGTCGGAGCCCATCGCCTTCACCGTCGCCTCGGTCGCCATGTAGGCGAGCAGCCAGCCGGCTATCCAGCCGAAGGCGGGCAGGCCCTGAGTGTCGATGCCCTGCCATTCGAACAGCACCGGAACGGCGCTGAAGAAGGCGAGCTGGCCGACGATTAGCAGAGTGAGGACGCCGGGGCGGGTGTCGATCATCGAGGTGAAGGCGCCGGCGAGGACGACGAAAAAGGCGACGATCCATAAGGCAACGTCGTTGACCCGGCCGGGCAACCGGCCATCGAGCAATTGGGTCAGCATGGTGGCGTGGACCTTAAGGCCGGTGGTCGGCTGGCCGGTCAGGCGGGTCGCCGGAGTTTCAAACTGGTCGAGGTCGGGCAAGTCTCCGCCGATCAGCACGAAGCGGCCCTTGACCTCGTTGCCGAGCATCGCGGCGCCCTCGGTGGTGGCGAACAGATCGATCGGCAGGCTGGTGAAGACCTCGCGCTGGTCGTTGGTCCCGAAGCCCTTGGGCGCGCGATAGATGACACTGCCTTCGTAATTGGCGGCGCGGGTCAGGCCGGTCATCGCCACCGGCAGGAACGGCGGCAGGTCGCGGTACTGGGCGGGCCAGTTGCGCATGACATTGTCATTGTCGGCCTCAAGCCGGATCGACGCCTTGCGGACGTTGGGATTGTCGATCGCCTTCTCGAAGGCGTCCATGAACTCCTGCTGCCAGATGTCGATGTCGAAGCTGTTGTGGGTGTTGGTCGCATAGCCGAGCCACACCGGCGTCTTCATCTCGTGCAGCGCCTTGACCAGCAAAGGGTCGTCGGCCTGTGCCTGGTCGATCAGAATATCGATGCCGATCGCCTTGGCGCCCATCGCGTCGAGGTTGGTCAGCGCATTGGCAAGCGTCGTGCGGTCGAGCGGCGAGCGCTCGCCGGTTGTCCGCTGGGTGTCGGGCGTAAAGGGGACGAGCAGTACGCGCTTATCCTGGTCGACCGGCTGGCGCAGTGAGGCCGCCAGCGCCCGTCCGTCGTAGAGAGCGCGCTCGGCATCGACCGCCAGATCGAGGTTCCACGAGAAGCGGGCAAGCAGGATGGCGGCAACGATGAAGACGACGGTGGCGATCCGCCGCGCCAGCGGCACCCGGGCGAGATCCTCGCGGACCGCCTTTAGGGTTGGCTTTGCCTCCTGCGTCAGCGGGTCGGCCGACTGCCGCCAATGGACGGGTTTGTCCATTGGCCTAGCCGCGCCGGTCCCGGCGCTCGCGCGCGGGCATGTCCGCCAGTTGAAGCATCGCCGTCCCCGCCGGCCCTTCCCGGTAAAAATCGAGTCGTTGGTTAAATGCCGCTTAACCTCCGATAAGAAAAAATGCGAGTTTGCGAGAGCGGTTGTCCCGGCCGGGGACTGTCACAGTCGCGCGGCTTCGGCCTGGGCCAAAGCCAGGTCGGTAAGCGGTTCGAGCCGCTCGACCATTTGCGCGGCATGGGCCGACGAGGCATTGCCGCGCGCCAGGCGGCCCTTGATGCCGTGGATGATGGCGGCCAGGCGGAACAGGCAGAAGACGATCAGATAATCCTTGTTCGGCAAGTGATCGCGGCCTGTGCGGCGGCAATAAGCGGCGACATAATCCTCTTCGGACGGGATGCCGAGCGCGTCCAATTCCATGCCGGCGAGGCCAGAGAACAAGGCCGCCGGCATTCGGTACATCAGCAAATGATAGGTGAAGTCGGCGGCTGGATCGCCGAGCGTTGAAAGTTCCCAGTCGAGCACGGCCGCGACCCGGGGCTCGGCGGGCGCGAAGATCATGTTGTCGCAGCGGAAATCGCCATGGGCAACACGGCTGAGGCCACTGTCGGGCGGCAGATGCTTGCCCAGCCAGTCGACCAATCGGTCCATCGCCGGCAGTCGGCCGGCATCGGCGTCGGCGAGATATTGCTTCGACCAGCGCACGACCTGCCGCTCGACGAAGCCGGCGGCCTTGCCGTAATCGGCCAGTCCGATCGCCGCCGGGTCGAAGCTGTGCAGCCGGGCGATGGTTTCGTTCATCGCGTCGAAATGGGCAGATCGGTCTTCCCGCGAAAGTCCGGGGAAATGCGCCTCCCAGACTATGCGACCCTCGACCAGGTCCATGACGAAGAAAGGCGTACCGATGAGCCCTTCGTCTTCGCACAGTCCGTGAACGCGCGGCACCGGGAAGCCGACATCGCCCAGCGCCGCCATCACCCGATATTCCCGCTCGACGGCATGGGCGCCGGGTAGCAGCTTGCCGGGTGGCTTGCGCCTGAGCACGTAGGAACGCGCCGGCGTGTCGAGGCGATAGGTCGGGTTGGACTGGCCGCCTTTGAACTGGCTGACCGTCAGCGGACCCTGGAAGCCGGCGACATGGGCCGCCATCCAGCGCGCCAGCGCGGCCTCGTCGAAGCGGAGCCGCTCGGCGACTTCGCGGGTGCCGGTATTGGCCACGGTGCGGTCCATTGGCCGGGTCTAAGCGGTGAACCGCGCGGTCGCCAGCGCGTTCCTTGAGAATGCCTCGCCTCATCCATCTGTCCGACCTCCACTTCGGCGCCCACGACCCGCGGCTGGTCGCGGCGGTCGAAGCGCGCATAGACGAGGCGGAGCCGGACCTGGTCGTGATCAGCGGCGATTTCACGCAGCGGGCGCGGACCGGGCAGTTCGAGGAGGCATGCCGGTTTCTGACCCGATTGCGGGACGCCGGCCACGAAGTGCTGGGCGTGCCCGGCAACCACGACGTCCCGCTCTACGACGTGCTGCGCCGGTTCCTGTCGCCGCTGACCCGCTACAAGAGGTACATCGACGAGACCCTGTGCCCCTTTCAAGAGCTCGACGGCGCGGCGGTGCTCGGCATCAACACGGCGCGGTCACTGACCTTCAAGGACGGGCGGATCAACGAAAGCCAGGTGGACTTCATCCGCCGGACGTTCGCGCGGGCGAGCGACGTGCCGCGCATCCTCGTCACCCACCATCCCTTGTTCGCTCTGCCGGTCGGCGATGGACCGGCGCTGGGCAAGCCGATTGGCCGGCAGGAGCTGGCGCTCGACGCCATCGCCGACGCCGGGGTCGATCTGTTGCTCGCCGGCCATAACCACCGCGCCTCGACCAATTCGGCGCGCGACCTGGCGACCCGCGCCGGTCCGGCTTTGGTCATCCAGGCGGGCACCGCGACCTCCACCCGGCTGCGCGACGAAGAGCAGAGCTTCAACCGCATCGACATCGGCGGCGGCCGCGTAACGCTGACCGTGCAATGCTGGGCCGGCGATGGCTTCCAATCGGGCGAGGAGCAAAGCTGGGCACGGGAAGGCGACCATTGGCGGCTGGCGAAGCGACCAGTGGAGGTGTGAGGCTGGCGATTGACTGCTTGCCCCCCGGCCGCCGCCCCGCATAGGGGAGGGCGGGCGCAAGGGAGACGAAAATGGAAGCGGCGGCGACGTTCGACAAGAAATTGGACCTGCCGCACTTCGACGTCTCCGAGTTCGTCCGGCGGGTGCTGGCCGAGGACATGGGCTCGGGCGGCGACGTCACGTCGCAAGCGACCATCGCCGCCGACGCCCGCTTTACCGCCGAGATGAACTGCCGCGAGCCGATTACCGTCGCCGGCCTCGAAATCGCCATCGCCTTCTTCCGTGCTCTCGACCGCGACGTCCGCGTCTGGAAGGCGGTCGGCGACGGCCACAGTGTCGCCGCTGGCACCGTGCTGATGCGGCTCGAGGGCCACGCCCGGGCGATGCTGGCGGCCGAGCGCTCGGCGCTGAACCTGCTGCAGCATCTGTCGGGCATCGCCACTTTGACCCGGCATTACGCCGACGCCATCGACGGCACCGGCGCCGTCCTCCTCGACACCCGCAAGACGATTCCCGGCCTGCGGCTGCTCGGCAAATATGCCGCGCGCATGGGCGGCGCCCACAACCACCGCATGCGGCTCGACGACGGCGTCCTCATCAAGGACAATCACGTCGCCGTCTGCGGCTCGGTCGAGGTGGCGGTTGCGGCGGCGCGGGCGGCGAACATCGGCCTGCCGATCCAGTGCGAGGTCGACCGCATCGCCCAGATCGAGCCGGCGATCGCCGCCGGCGCCGACCGGCTGCTGCTCGACAATATGCAGCCCGCCATGTTGCGCGAGGTGGTCGAGTTGGTCGCCGGTCGGGTGCCGCTGGAAGCGTCGGGCGGGGTCAACCTCGACACCATCCGCGCCATCGCCGAAACCGGGGTCGATTTCATCTCGGTCGGGCGCCTCACCCAATCGGCGCCGGCGGTCGACATCGGCCTCGATTATTCGCTCCAGGAGCTTCCTTCCTAGAACGGCGTTATTTTTCGAGCAAAAGCGCAAAAGCGAACCTATATGGGCCGCGAAGCATCGGGAGAGGCGTGTTGTTCAAGGGCCTGAAGCCCATCCTTTATGGCGGGCGCGAGGTCTGGCCGCTGGTCGAAGGCGGCAAGGGTGTCTCGGCGACCAACCATGCCAGCTCCGGCGCCTGGGCGGCGGCCGGCGGCATCGGCACGGTCAGCGCCGTCAACGCCGACAGCTATGACGCCGAAGGCCGCATCGTCCCGCAGGTTTACAAGGCGCTGACCCGCCGCGAGCGCCACGAGGAACTGATCCGCTACGCCGTCGACGGCGCCGTCGCCCAGGTCCAGAAGGCCTATGAGATCGCCAGCGGCAAGGGTGCCATCAACATCAACGTGCTGTGGGAAATGGGCGGCGCCCAGCGGGTGCTGCACGGCGTCCTCGAGCGCACCAAGGGACTGGTCAGCGGCGTCACCTGCGGCGCCGGCATGCCCTATAAATTGTCCGAGATCGCCGCTTCCTACGGCGTCTCCTATCTGCCGATCATTTCCTCGGGCCGCGCCTTTCGGGCATTGTGGAAGCGGGCTTACTCCAAGGCCGCCGAATGGCTGAGCGCCGTGGTTTACGAAGACCCGTGGCTGGCCGGCGGCCACAACGGCCTCAGCAATGCCGAGGACCCGCGGGCGCCGCAGGACCCCTATCCGCGGGTCAAGGAACTGCGCGAGGTCATGCGCGAGGGCGGCATCGCCGACAGCGTGCCGATCGTCATGGCCGGCGGCGTCTGGCGCCTCGACGAATGGAACGACTGGATCGACAATCCCGAACTCGGGCAGATCGTCTTCCAGTTCGGCACCCGGCCGCTGCTGACCCAGGAAAGCCCGATCCCGCCGGGCTGGAAGGCGCGGCTGATGACGCTCGAGGAAGGCGACATCCTGCTCCATCGCTTCTCGCCGACCGGTTTCTATTCCTCGGCGGTGCGCAATCCCTTCCTGCGCGCGCTCGAGGCGCGCTCGGAACGCCAGATCGCCTTCACCAAGGAAGCGCTTGGCGACCACCATTTCGAGCTCGATGTCGGCTTGAACGGCCGCAAGAATTATTGGGTGACCAAGGGCGATTTGCAGCATGCTCGCGAATGGTATGGCGCCGGTTTCACCGAAGCGCTGAAATCGCCCGACGAGACTTTGATCTTCGTCACCCCGGAAGAAAAAACGACCATCCGCAAGGATCAGGCCGAGTGCATGGGCTGCCTCAGCCAATGCGCCTTCTCGTCCTGGGCGGACAATGAGAAGAACTCGACCGGCCGCCTCGCCGACCCGCGCAGCTTCTGCATCCAGAAGACGCTGCAGGA
>DAIPLM010000101.1:0-6848 GCA_036769205.1 Sphingomicrobium sp. | reverse complement strand
GACCTGCTGACCCGGCCGCCGCTCCACGGCAAGGCCCAGGTCGACCGCGCCGGCCTCGAGCGCAACGCCCGCCTGCTGGAAAGCGTGCTCGAGGATTTCCATGTCCGCGGCGACATCGTCGAGGTCCGCCCCGGCCCGGTCGTCACCATGTACGAGCTGGAGCCGGCGAGCGGCATCAAGGCCAGCCGGGTCATCCAATTGGCCGACGACATCGCCCGCAACATGTCGGCCCTGTCGGCCCGTGTCGCCACTATTCCCGGGCGCAGCGTCATCGGCATCGAATTGCCCAACCCCAAGCGCGAGGCGGTGGCCTTGTCCGAGCTGATCGGCAGCCAGGCCTATGAGGATCAGAATATGGCCCTGCCGCTGATCCTGGGAAAGAACATCGCCGGCGATCCGGTTATCGCCGATCTGGCGCCGATGCCGCATCTGCTGGTCGCCGGCACCACCGGCTCAGGCAAGTCGGTCGGCCTCAACTGCATGATCCTGTCGCTTCTCTACCGGATGAACCCGGACGAATGTAAGCTGATCCTGATCGACCCGAAGATGCTGGAGCTGAGCGTCTACGAGGACATTCCCCACCTTCTCGCCCCGGTCGTTACCGAACCCGGCAAGGCGATCCGCGCCTTGAAATGGACCGTCGAGCAGATGGAGGAGCGCTATCGGATGATGGCCAGCCTCGGCGTCCGCCAGCTCGCCAGCTTCAATCAGAAGGTGCGCGACTCCAAGGCCAAGGGCGCCCAGCTCGGACGGCGAGTGCAGACCGGCTATAACGCCGACAGCGGCCAGCCGATCTACGAGACCGAGGAACTCGATTACGAAGTGCTGCCGCAGATCGTCGTCATCATCGACGAACTCGCCGATTTGATGATGACCGCCGGCAAGGAGGTCGAGTTCCTCGTCCAGCGCCTCGCCCAGAAGGCGCGCGCCGCCGGCATCCATTTGATCATGGCCACCCAGCGGCCCTCGGTCGACGTCATCACCGGCGTCATCAAGGCCAATCTGCCGACCCGGATCAGCTTTCAGGTGACCAGCAAGATCGATTCGCGGACCATTCTCGGCGAGCAGGGCGCCGAGCAGCTGCTCGGCAAGGGCGACATGCTGTACATGCCCGGCGGCAAGCAGATCATCCGCGTCCACGGGCCCTTCGTCGCCGACGAGGAAGTGCGCCTGGTCGCCGAGCATTGGCGCAAGCAGGGCGTCCCCGATTACGTCCAGGCGGTCACCGAGGAGCCCGAGGACGGCGGTTATCTGTTCGACGGCCAGCCAACGCAAGAGGACGACGCCGAGACCCAGCTGTACCGCAAGGCGGTGCAGATCGTCGCCGAGAGCCAAAAGGCCTCGACCTCCTACCTCCAACGGCAGCTGCGCGTCGGCTACAACAGCGCCGCCCGGCTGATCGAGCGGATGGAGAAGGATGGCCTCGTCGGCCAGCCCGACCACGTCGGCCGCCGCGAACTGCTGATCGACACCGACGGCCATCCGATTTGAGGCGTTGCCTGGCTGAACGGCAGGGAACTCCGGGGTTCAGTCCGCATTCAATGGCCAAACGCTAGTCCCGGCGGCAAGATTTTCCAGGAGTTTTGACCATGGCCTTTCCGACCCTGTTTGCCCGCGCCTTCGTGCCGGCCGTCGCCGTCTCGATGCTGGCGGCCCCGGTCGATGCGAAATCGAGCGGCGAGCTCGCCCAGGTCGAGGCGCACCTCGCCGCCTCGCAATCGATGACCGCCAGCTTCGTCCAGACCGATGCCAAGAACCGGTCGCTGTCCGGCACCCTGCAGCTCAAGCGGCCGGGCCGGATCCGCTTCGAATATGGCCGCGGCGCCAACATGCTGCTGGTCGCCAACGGCAAGACCTTGACCTTCATCGACTATGAGGTCGGCCAGAAATCCTCCTGGGCGATCGCCAAGTCGCCCTTGTCGGTGCTGCTGTCGGGCAATCCCGATCTCGATCGGATCGCCCGCATCCTGCCGACCGACGACCCGCGCGTGGTGCTGGTGCGCGCCCGCGACAGCCGGCGGCCCGAGTTCGGGACGATGATCCTCGCCTTCGTCAAGGCGCCGGGAGCGCCGGCCGGCCTCCGGCTCGAAGGCTGGACGGCGATCGACGCCCAGAACAAGCGCACCACCGTCAAGCTCGACGGCCAGCGCTACAATGTCGCGGTGCCGGAGAGCGCTTTCAGCTATCCCGAGCCAAAGAAGCGCGGCTGAGCGCAAAAAGCGTAGCAATCCGCAACTGTTCATCGCGGCGACAGCAACCATGGTCTAAAGCGATGGCGATCGCTGCATATTGCCGGGGTTTCCCCCTGTTACCCGGGCAGCGGCGATCACCTTGCGTGACGAACGCTTGGTCGGCCCTCGCTCCAATGCCCCCGGAGCGGGGGCCTTTTCGTGACCTGCCGGGGGCAGGTTGCGAAAAGGCACCCCTTTGCTAGGGCAAAAAGCTGTGACCAACCTCACCATCGCCAGCTGGAACGTCAATTCCGTGCGCGCCCGGATCGGCATCGTCGAGCGCTTTCTCAAGGAACAGGCGCCAGACATCCTTTGCCTGCAGGAAACCAAGGCGCTCGACGCTGTCTTCCCGGCCGACCTGTTCCGCGCATTGGGCTACGTCCACCAGAAATTGCACGGACAGAAGATGCACCACGGCGTCGCCATTTTGTCGAAGGTGCCGCTGCACGACGAGGGCCGTCACGACTGGCAGGACAATGGCGAGGCGCGCCATGTCGGCGCCCGCCTCGACTGCGGCATCCGGCTCGAAAATGTCTATGTTCCCGCCGGCGGCGACGTCCCCGACCGCAATTTGAACCCCAAGTTCGGGCAGAAGCTCGACTTTATCGCCCGCATGACCCGTTGGTCGGAAAAGTTGGCTGAGCCGACTTTGATCGTCGGCGATTTCAACGTCGCACCGCTGGAATGCGACGTCTGGAGCCACAAGGCGCTGCTCGATGTCGTCAGCCACACGCCGGTCGAGGTCGAGGCGCTCGGCCGGCTGCAGGCGGCGCACGATTGGGTCGACATCGGCCGCGCCCATATCCCGGCGCCGGCGCGCAACTTCACCTGGTGGAGCTATCGCTCGCCCGATTTCAGCAAGAACGACCGCGGCCGCCGGCTCGACCATATGTGGTGCAGCCCCTCTTTGGCACCGCAAGCCGTCGCCCACCGGGTCCACGAGCCGTGCCGGGCGTGGGAGCGGCCGTCGGACCATGTCCCCTTGGTCGTGGAGTTCAGCTTTTGACGGCGAGCCCCGTCGAGCGCGCCATCGCGGCGCTGCGGGCGGGGCGGCCGGTCGGCGTCGGGACCGCGACCATTCTCTCGGTCGAGACCGGGACCGCGGCGACCCTCGAATTGCTTGACCCCGATGCACGGGCGCCGATCCTGCTATCGGGCGAGCGCGCCGCCGCGCTCCGCCTCGGTAACGCCCGCGAAGCCGGCGACCTTCGGCATGCGGTGCAGATCGGGCGCAGCGCCTGGCTCGACCGCGACACCGCCAACGCACTCGCCGACCCGAGCCAGGATTTCGATCGTGGCCCGATCGGCCCACTTACCGTCGAACCGGTGCGCTGCCCGGCGGAGGCCGAGGCGATCCTGACCACGGCGCGGCTGGCCGGCGTGCTGCCCGCATTGTGGTTGGTCGAGGGTGAGCCGCAGGCGGTGGTCGGCGTCGACGAAGTGATGGCGGCGGTGCGGGCGCCGCAGGCGCGACTGGTGACCCGCGCCCGCCTGCCGGTCGAGGATGGCGAGGAGACGCAGATCGTCGCCTTCCGCGATGCCGGCACCGGCGAGGAGCATGTCGCGCTGCTGGTCGGGGCCTTCGGTGGTCAGCCGCCTCTGGTGCGGCTGCACAGCGAATGTCTGACCGGCGATGTCTTCGGCAGCCTCAAATGCGACTGCGGGCCGCAATTGCGCGAAGCCCTGCGGCTGATCGGCGCGGCCGGCGGCGGCGCATTGCTCTATCTGCGCCAGGAAGGGCGCGGCATCGGTCTCGCCAACAAATTGCGCGCCTATGCGCTCCAGGATCGTGGGCTCGACACCATCGAAGCCAATTTGCGGCTGGGATTCGCCGACGACGAGCGCGGCTACGGGGTCGCCGCCGCCATGCTGCGGGCGCTGGGAGTCAATCAGGTACGGCTATTGACCAACAACCCGACCAAGGTCGCCGGGTTGGAAGCGGCCGGAATCACGGTCGCCGAGCGCGTCGCGCACCACATGCCGACCAACCCCCACAACGCCGATTACATCGCCACCAAGAAGGCCAAGAGCGGACATCTCGATTAATCCTCCCCGGAACGGGGAGGGGGACCGCTCGGCGCAAGCCGAGTGGTGGAGGGGGCGTGCCACGTGGAGAGCCCCCTCCGTCAGCGCTTCGCGCTGCCACCTCCCCGCCAGCGGGGAGGATTATTCGAACAGCGCGGTGCCGACCCTGACGGCGGTCGCGCCGAGCATGATCGCGGTCGCATAATCGGCGCTCATTCCCATCGACAGGCCGCTGACGTCATGACGCCGCGCCAGCTCCGCCAGCAAGGCGAAATAGGGCCCGGGCTGCTGCCCTTCCGGCGGAATGCACATCAGGCCGGCGAGCGGCAGCGGCGAGGCGCGGACCTCGGCGAGCAGGCCCGGCAGCGCGTCAATCGCGACGCCGCCCTTCTGCGCCTCGGCGCCGATGTTGACCTGGACATGGACCGGGGGAAAGCGGCCCGCTTTCTCGGCAGCCTTGACCAGCGCCTGCAGTAACGAGGCTCGATCGAGCGACTGGATGGAGTCGAACAGAGCGACCGCTTCGTCGGCCTTGTTCGATTGCAGCCGGCCGATCATGTGCAGGCGAACGTCGGGATATTGTTCGCGCAGCGCCGGCCATTTCGCGTGCGCTTCCTGGACCCGGTTCTCGCCGAAATCGTGCTGCCCGGCGGCGATGAGAGGTTCGATCTCGTTGGCGGATCGTCCCTTGGTCACCGCCATGAGGGTAACTTCGGAGGGCTCACGGCGCGCAACCTTGCAGGCTGCAGCAATGTCATTGCGGATTTTGGTCAGCCGGGAAACGGGATCAGTCGTCAGAATTTAAAAGCGGTGCCGACGTAAACCGCCTGGCTGTCGCGGCGCTCGTCCTTTTGGGCGGAGACGCGGTCCTGCTCGATCTTGTAGCGGACGCCGCCGGTGACGGCGATGTTGCGGGTCAGCGAGTAGGCGCCGCCGACATCGACTGCGTAACCCTTTTCGTTGCCCAGGGCCGGGGCCCGGCTGCCGTCGGTGCGCTCGGCGCTGGCGGCGACGCGGGTCGTCAGCCGGCGGTTGAGCGAATAATTGACCCCGACCACGGCGCTTTCGCGACCGGCGAAGGCGAGGCTGGAATTGCGGGTCTTGGCGACTTCGCCGGTGACCGCGAACCGCCGCCAGCCGACCGCGACACCAAGGTTGTAGCTGGCCGGCGCCAGCGCCCCGATCGCCGAATTGACCGAAGCTGAGGCGAGGTCGGCGGTGCGCCCGCTGGCGACATCGGCGCCGCGCGCGCGGATGGCGACGCGAATCTGCGACGGCCGGCCCTTGGGCGCGGCGGGCGTGAACTTGAAGTCGGCGATCGAGGTCTTGTTGGCGAATTCGGCCGCCAGCCGGGGGTCGGCGGTCGCCGGCGTGAAGCTGGTGACCCGATCGAACGAGACGGAGACGGCCGGTGGGCGCTTCTTGCCCTCGGGCTTGGCCGAGGCAATGGCCGGGACAAGCAGCAGCGCGCCGGCGGCCAAAGCCCCCGCGATCACTCCCTTGTTGCTGCCCCACTTCAACACGACTCGCACTCCTTGATGGATGTCATATAGCGACTCCACCACAAAGGTTCCAAGGGCGCCTTCGGATTCCACCCCTTGCTGTTGCGCTAAGTCCACAATCCTGTCCCGAATATGAACATCGCCAAGGTGCTTGCGGCCCTTCGGCGACCATCTATAACGCACTTCGCATCCAGCCTTTGACGGGAAACCCTATGCCTCGCCTGCCGATTACCGCCGCCGTCATCCTCGCCGTCGCCCTGAGCGCCTCGGCCTGTTCGCGCAACCGCAACGTCCCGACCCAGCTGGCGCCGTCGCGGATGACCGCGATCGGGGTCAACGCCTATCTGTGGCGGGCGGCGATCGATACCGTGTCCTTCGCGCCGCTGCTGCAGGCCGACGCCAACAGCGGCGTGATCATCACCGACTGGTACACCAAGCCCGATTCCCCGGGCGAGCGGGTCAAGTTGACCGTCAGCATCCTCGACCAGGACCTCCGCGCCGACGCCCTGCGGGTCGCCGCTTCGCGCCAGGTCAACCAGTCGGGTACCTGGGTCGACGCGCCGGTCGCCGCCGCCACCGTCCAGAAGCTCGAGGACATCATCCTTACCCGTGCCCGCGACCTCCGCCGCACCTCCATCGCCGGCTAACCGACTGGACATGATATGACCGGGCGCTTCGATCCGGCGGCTGCCGACCCGCGCTGGCAAAGGCGCTGGGCGGAGGCGCAGAGCTTTGCCGCCGACAGCACCAGCCCCAAGCCGAAGACTTATGTGCTGGAGATGTTCCCCTATCCGTCGGGGCGCATCCACATGGGCCATGTCCGCAACTACACGATGGGCGACGTCCTCGCCCGCTATCGCCGCATGCAGGGCTTCGAGGTGCTCCACCCGATGGGCTGGGACGCGTTCGGCATGCCGGCCGAGAATGCGGCGATGGAAAAGGGCGTCCATCCCGGCACCTGGACCCGCGCCAATATCGCCACCATGCGCGATCAGTTGAAGCGGCTCGGCTTCGCGCTCGACTGGAGCCGCGAGCTCGCCACCTGCGAGCCCGATTATTACGGCCACGAGCAGGCGCTGTTCCTCGACCT
>DAIPLM010000100.1:6244-6850 GCA_036769205.1 Sphingomicrobium sp. | reverse complement strand
ATTTCTTGGCGCGGCCCTGGGGGCAGCGGACCAGGCTGATCGGGCGGTTGGCGGCATCGATCAGCAGCAACTCGGCGACGGCCGCATAATAATCGGCGAGCTGGCCCTTGGTCAGGCCGTCGGCGGGGAAAATGACCCGGTCGCGGTTGCTGATCTTGACCAAAGTATCGGCGCTGACCGGCTCGGCCTTGCTCTCGCCCTTTTTCAGATGCTTCGGCACTTCGCGGACCACCTCCAGCGCATTCTTGTCCTCGCGCAGCGCGATGAAGCTCGGGTGGCGGAGGATACCATCGCTGGTGAACTCGGTGAACGCCACTTCGCCGACCAGCTTCGGCTCGATCCAGTGCGAACCCTTACGGGCGGCGCGCGGCACGTCGAGCGGCGGCTTGTCGACCTCCAGCGGCCGCATCGTCTCGCTCATTTCCTCGATCATTTTGGTGTTGAAGCCGGTGCCGACCTTGCCGGCGTAGGTCAGCTTGCCGCCTTCCTGGACCGCGAGGTGCAGCGAGCGGAAGCCGCGCCTTTTGTCGCTATCCTGCCAGCCGACAATGATGAACTCCTGGCGCTGGATGCATTTGATCTTCAGCCAGTTGCGGGAGCGGGTGC
>DAIPLM010000100.1:0-6234 GCA_036769205.1 Sphingomicrobium sp. | reverse complement strand
CAGGGCCTCGCCCTTGCCGATGACATGGTCGCCGTAGAGGATCGGGTGGCTGGCGGTCTTGAGCAAGGCCGCCAGCCGCTCCTTGCGCTCGATGTTCGGCAGCCGGGTGATGTCCTCGCCGCGGTCGACCAAAAGGTCGAAGGCATAGAAAGCGAGGTCGGCCTTGCCGCCCTTGAGGCTGGCCTGCAGCAGCTGGAAGTTCGGCTTGCCCTTGTCCAGCGCCACCGCCTCGCCGTCGATCAGGCAGCCGGCGGGCAGGTCCGACGCCGCCTTGACGATCGCCCGGAACTTGTCGCTCCAGTCATGGCCCTTGCGGGTGAAGGCGCTGGCCGCGCCGCCGGCGGTGGCGAGCAGCAGCCGGTAGCCGTCATATTTATATTCGTGCAGCCAGCCGCTGCCGGTCGGCACTTCGTCGACCAAAGTCGCCAGCTGCGGCGCCTGGAATTTCGGCGGGCCGGCGCCGGCTTTCTGCTTGGCCCGGCCGCCCTTCCTGCCGCCGCGGTTCGTTCGCCAGACGTCGGCGCCGGCGGCAATCTCAGCCATGGTCCGGCCGGTGGTGACGCTGGTCACGCATTCCTCGACCAGGGCCTCGCCCTCGTCGGGCTTGGCGAAATCGTCGGTGACCTTCTTCAGCATCCACGGCTCGGCCTTCTCGCCGGGCTTCCCCTTCAGCCGGAACATCACCCATTCGCCCTTCATCCGCTCGCCATCGAGGGCGAAGTGGAGGTGGCCTTCCTCGATGGTTTTCGATGGGTCCTTGCCCGGCTCGGGAATCCAGCGGCCCTGGTCCCACAGCATCACCGTGCCGCCGCCATATTCGCCCTTGGGGATGGTGCCCTCGAAGTCGCCATAATCGAGGGGATGATCCTCGGTGCGCATCGCCAGCCGATTGTCGCCGGGGTCGAGGCTCGGCCCCTTGGGCACCGCCCAGCTCTTGAGGACACCGTCGAGCTCGAGCCGGAAGTCCCAGTGCAGCCGCGACGCGTCATGCTTCTGGACGACGAAGCTGTCGCCCTTGCCCTTCAGCTTGCGGCCCTTGGGCTCCTTCGTCTTCGCGAAGTCGCGTTTTCTGTTGTAAGTTTCGATGTCGAGCTTGCGGCCCACCATGGCTTACCGCTTCCGCCCTCCGACAACCTTCTTGGCCGGCGCCTTCTTCGGTGCATGGCGCGGCGCCGGCTTGGCCGCCGGCTTCTTGGCCGCGGCCTTGGCCGGCTTGTCGTCGCCAAGGCTCTTCTTCAGCGCTGCCATCAGATCGATGACGTTGGAGCCCTTGGGCTCGCTCTTGTCCGGATCCTGGATGACCAGCTCGCCCTTCTTCTTGCGCTTCTCGGCGATCAAGTCCTTCAAGGCGTCGACGTAGCGGTTGTGGAACTCCTTGGCGTCGAACTTGCCGCTTTTTTTGTCGATCAGGCTCGCCGCCATGTCGAGCAAGTCCTCGTCGGGCTTGGCGTCGCCAATGTCGCGGAAATAGCTTTGCGCCTTGTTGACCTCGTCGGCGTAGCGCAGCGTCTCGATCAGCATGCCCCGGCCGCACGGCTTCAAGGCGACGATATATTCCTGGCCGCGCATCGCCAGCTGGCCGATGCCGACCTTCTTCGACTGGCGCAGCGCTTCGCGGACGACGACGAAGGCTTCCTCGGCGAGATCGTCGGCCGGCACCACATAATAGGGCTTCTCGAAATACATCGGGTCGATGTCGGTCAGATCGACGAACTGGCTCAAGTCGAGGGTCTTGCGGCTCTCCAGCTTGACGCTCTCGATTTCCTCGGGCTCGAGCAGGACATATTCGCCCTTCGAGACCTCATAGCCCTTGATGATCTCGTCGCGGTCGACCGGGCCGATGCCGGGCACGACCTTTTCATATTTGATGCGCTTGCCCGACGGCTCGTGGATTTGATGGAAGGCGATGCTGGCGCCGCTCTTGGTCGCCGGATAGAGCTCGACCGGAATCGAGACCAGGGCCAGCCTGATCTGCCCACGCCATACCGGCCGCGCCGCCATTCTCGCCTCCTTCGCTGGACGTTCCGGCCGATTCAATCGCTGGAGGCGCGGACTCGTTCCGCCGGTAGTGATCGGGGAAGCCCGACACGACCTTGCCGGCGCTCGCGCAGCCAACTATCTCGGACGCTAAGCGGGTGTAGCTCAATGGTAGAGCAGAAGCCTTCCAAGCTTACGACGAGGGTTCGATTCCCTTCACCCGCTCCAAAACCGACCATGCGGGGCATGGTCGAATTTTGGAGCGCGGCGGCCCCAGGGCCGCCGGCGACCGATCTCGCGGGGCAGGCCGAAAACTGGAGCGCCGCGAGCGACAGCGAGCGGGCGACAAAAGACCGGCCTGATTGGTTGACAGCCGCACCCGGCGCCGCCAATTGGCGCGCCTGCCACGCACCTGGAGAGGTGGCCGAGTGGTTAAAGGCAGCAGACTGTAAATCTGCCGGGCTTCGCCCTACGCTGGTTCGAATCCAGCCCTCTCCACCACCGCGCCAATGCCGGCGAAACCAGGCTCCGCCGAAAATGCCGCGCATGGTTAGGGCCGAATTGACTGCACCTTTTTGCTTAATTCCGGCTTTGGCGGTAAACGGCCAATTGTGCTGATGCAGGGTGATCTCACACGACACGAGGACGATGGGGAGGCGAACGGGTCGCCCTTTGGCCGTGCCGATTCCGAGATTGCCCAGCGCGTGGCCAGGCTCAGCCAGGGGCAGCTCGATTGCCTGCGGCTCGTCGACCAGCATCTGTCGTCCAAGGAAATCGCCGTCGAGCTGGGCATTTCGTCGCATACCGTCGACCAGCGCATCCGCGGCGCGCTTCATCTCCTCGGCGTCGAGCGCCGCTCGCAAGCCGCCCGCATGGTAGCTCAGGCACTCGGCCCATATCAGCGATTGATACATCAACCGCCGCACATTGAGGGCGGCACAACCTCGGGCCATCCCGGCGGTGCGGTCGGTTTTCAGATTCGGCACGCTGACCGTGCAGGGGAGGCCAGTGACCTCGGTTTCGAAACCGAGCAGAGGCCGGGGCCATCCTGGTCTTCCCTGCCTTTGCCGTTCGCAACGAGGAGTCACCCCAGGAACGAAATGAGCGTGGGCCTCCGGCTGGTTTGGATCGTCCTGATTGCGATGGGAGCGACATTTTCCGCCGGCATGTATTTGGCCGGCCTGGAAAGCCTCTCCAGGATGCTTGGCCGCTAACAAGCCGCGCTTCACTTCAGCCCTGAACCACCAACTGGGAGGCGCCAACGCCGCTTCCCGGAGAGGAGAGAGTCATGCGCAAGCAACAGATGGAAAACGCCGCCTACGAAGTCGCCACCCAGGTCCGCACGGTCGAAGACAGCATCGAGGCCGCGCTCGCCGAAATCGCCGATCTGCAGTCAAAGATGGTCCATGCCCGCGGCGTCACCCGCGCCGGTTTTGTCGCCAGCCATGGCGCTTTCGAGCAGCTCGCGGCAACGGTCAGCAGCCTCGTTGCCGCCCGCGGCGGCATTGCCAATTGCCACGCGGCACTGGTCGACACGCAGCAGACCATCCCCGGCCTGCGCACCGTCGCCTTCGGCGAGCCCGACGAATGCCCGCCGCCGGCGGCGCGCACCGACCTGCGCATCGTCGCCTGAAAAGGTTGATCGGCCGGCCCGCCAGACGGTAGGCCGGCCGCCACCGCGATGCTCAGTCCACTCACCTATTGGCTATTGCTTGCCGCCGTTTCGGCTTACGCCTTCCTGCGCGGTCGCTTCGACGAGCGGTTGGCCGCCGTCATCTGCATCGTCGCGACGTTGGTAACCTGGCTGTTCAATTCGCCCTTGCAGCAGCGGTTTTCGGGCGTCGAGGTCGGCGTGCTGGCGGCGGACATGGTGGCACTAATCGGCTTTACCGCCCTGGCTCTGCGTTCGGAGCGTTTCTGGCCATTGTGGGTGGCGGGGCTGCAGCTGACCACCATTCTCGCCCATGCCCTCAAGGCCGTCCATTTCGACCTCGTGCCCCAGGCCTATGCCGCCGCCGCCCGCTTCTGGGTCTATCCGATCTTCCTGATCATCGTCATCGGCACCTGGCGCAGCCACCAGCGCACGCGCCGCCAGCCGCACACGGATGGTCTTGCCTAGACCGGCGGCGAGCCGCATGGGGCGGCCATGTCCCGGCGCAAGAAATCGCACCAAATCCACGGCAACCCCAACCGCCCACGGTTCTGGGGCAAGCATGCGGTCGCCGCCGCGCTCGACAATCCCGGACGCCGGGTGACGCGCGCCTGGGCGACCCGAGAGACCGCCGGCTTCATGCAATTTCCCGACCAGGTTCCGGTTACCTTGGCCGACGTCGCCGACCTCGGCCGGCTGGTCCCGGGCGACGCTCCGCACCAGGGGGTGGTGATCGAGGTCGAGCCACTCGAGGAATCCTGGCTCGCCGATTTGCTGGCGGAGGCCGGCGAGCGCTCGACCTTGCTGGTTCTCGATCAGGTCACCGACCCGCACAATGTTGGCGCTATCCTGCGCTCCGCCGCCGCCTTCGGGGCGCTTGGCATCGTCACCCAGGACCGCCATTCGCCGGCCGAAAGCGGGGCGCTGGCCAAGGCCGCCTCGGGCGCGCTCGAGCGCGTGCCATGGGTGCGGGTGGTCAACCTTGCCCGGGCACTTGAGGAAATCGCCGAAGCCGGCTTCTGGCGGATTGGCCTGGCTGGGGATGCGGAGACGGATCTCAAGGCCGCGCTTGGCCCGCCGCGCGTCGCTCTGGTGCTGGGCGCCGAAGGGCCCGGCATGCGCGCCAATACCCGCGAGCATTGCGATGCCGTGGCACGGCTGCCGATCAGCGCCGCCGTCGAAAGCCTCAACGTCTCGAACGCGGCGGCCGTCGCCCTCTATGCGGCGAGCATCGCCTGATGGTGCGCACGATCGAATCGATCAACGCCGCCGTCGATGAGTTGGCGCGGCGCGAAAAAGCCTTCGCGGCAGTGTTGGAGAAGCACGGCCGGCCCGAGCCGCGAGTCAGCGAGCCGGGGGCGACGACATTGCTGCGGACCATCGTCGGGCAGCAGGTCAGCGTCGCCGCCGCCCGCTCGATGTGGACCAAGCTCGAAGCCGCTTACGGCGCCCCGCCCGACCTCAACAAGATCCTCAAGGCAAGCGACGACGAGCTGCGCCTGGCCGGCCTGTCGCGGCAGAAGGCCGGCTATGCCCGCAGTCTCGCCGGTCTCGTGCTGTCGGGCGAGCTATTGCTCGAGCAATTGCCCGAGGACGACGAGGAAGCCATCGCTTTGCTGACTAAGATCAAGGGCATCGGCCGCTGGTCGGCGGAAATCTATCTGTTGTTCGCCGAAGGGCGGACCGACGTCTGGCCCGCCGGCGACCTCGCCGTCCAGATCGAGATCGGACGCTTGCTCGGCCTGGCCGACAAGCCGAGCGAAAAGCAGTTGCGCGAGCTTGCCGAGGCCTGGCGGCCGCATCGCGGCGCCGTCGCCGTGCTCGCCTGGCACAGCTATAATTCCGCAGTATTATAACTAGACGCGAATGCCTTTTTCGTAGCGGCGGGCGGCGAGGCCCTTCCACCCGCGGGCGCCCTGGTCGAGCCTGAGCGGCCCAAGCTTGGCGCGCTCGTCGGCGGCACGGCCGACCATGAAGCTGGCGGCGCTCTGCCCCTCGCCGCTCGACCAGCGATAGCGCGAATTGACCGCCACCATCGGGATGAACATCTTGCGGCCTTCGACCTCATATTCCTGGACCGCGGCGCGCGGCAGGCGAACCGCGCTCTTCAGCGTCACCCGGGCCAGCGGCGCCACCGCCGGAATTTTGTCGGGCACCTGGCCGGGCGTGGCGTAAAAACGGGTCAACTGCGCGTCCTGCTGCTCGCCGGCGTTGATCATGCAGGCCTCGACCGCGATATCGCGGGCTGGGGCGCTGCCCGAGTTGAACAAAGTGACATCGAAGACGATCGCCGCATGCTCGTCGGTGACCATCGCCTGGCTCGGCTCCAGCTCGAGCTCGATCCACGGCCGCAGGCCGGCCGAGACGATGCCTGCCGGCGCCGACGGCGCGCGCAGGCTGGAGACGACGGCGCCGGCGGGTTTGGGCGGCGTGCTGCCTGGCGGCGGCGGCGCTGCCGGCGGGAGGCGGCGCGCGGCTGGCGGCGGGGCGGCTGGCCGCGGCGCCGGCGATTCGCCGACGAACGCGCTGGCCCCCGCCGCGGCATAGCGCTGGCCGCGCCGCTGCAGCCCGAAATATAGGACGCCGCCGGCGATCAGCAGCAACAG
>DAIPLM010000099.1:0-6866 GCA_036769205.1 Sphingomicrobium sp. | reverse complement strand
TGTTCCGCGAGCAGAAGCGCGGCGGCAAGGGCCGCAGCGGCATGAGCACCAAGGACGAGGACGCGGTCACCAATTTGTTCGTGACCTCGACCCACAACCCGGTTTTGTTCTTCTCCAACTTGGGCCGCGTCTATCGCATGAAGGTGTGGCGGCTGCCCGAGGGCGGGCCGACCGCCAAGGGCCGGCCGATGGTCAATCTGCTGCCACTGGCGGAGGGGGAGACCATCTCCACCGTCCTGCCGCTACCCGAGAATGAGGAAGAATGGGGCGGCCTGCACATCATGTTCGCCACCGCCCACGGCACCGTCCGCCGCAATTCGATGGCGGCCTTCACCAACATCCCGACCGCCGGCAAGATCGCCATGAAATTCGCGGTCAGCGACAGCGAGGCCGACGAGGATAATGATGACGACAGCGGCGACCCGACCGACCGCCTGATCGGCGTCGAATTGCTGACCGAGGACGACGACGTTTTGCTGGCGACCCGGCACGGCAAGGCGATCCGCTTCAAGTCGACCGACGTCCGCGAGTTCCAGTCGCGCTCGTCGACCGGGGTGCGCGGCATCCGCCTCAAGAACAATGACCAGGTCATATCGATGTCGATCCTGCGCCGTGTCGGCACCAGCCAGGAGGAGCGCGAAGCCTATCTCAAATGCCCGCCGTGGCGCGACCGCGAGGATGTCGACTGCACGCTGTCGGCCGAGCGCTATGCGGAAATGGCGGAAAAGGAGCAGTTCCTGCTGACCATCACCGAGAACGGCTATGGCAAGCGCTCCTCGACCTATGAATATCGCCGCACCAACCGCGGCGGCCAGGGCATCACCAACATCGACACCTCGGAACGCAACGGCGGCGTCGTCGCCAGCTTCCCGGTCAAGCCCGGCGAGCAATTGATGCTGGTCACCGACCAGGCGAAAATCATCCGCACCACCGTCGGCGACATCCGCGTCATGGGCCGCAATACCCAGGGCGTCACCGTCTTCCGCGTCGCCGACAACGAGTTGGTCGTCAGCGTCGCCAAGATCGACGAGAGCGAGGAAGAGGAGATCGAGGTCGAGGGCGGCGACGAACTCGCTCCCGACGATGGCGCCACGATCGGTGCCGACGAGCTCGACCAGCCGGTCGATCCCGGGCCCGGATCACCGCCCGACACGGAGGAATGAAGGAACGGCCGGCGCGGCGGGGGCGTTGCTACGCAAAGGCATGAAGGAGACCCCCATGGCGATTCCCAACCAGGCGCTTGTCCTCGTTACCGACGGCCGCAAGCTGTTGTTCCTGCGCAACCATGGCGACGAGAACCAAATCGACCTGCGCACGGAATCGCATGATCAGCGCGAGGACCGCAAGGACAGCGAGATCAAGACCGACGCCGCCGGCTCGTCGAAGCAGAGCTTCGGTTTCGGCCGGCCGGCGCTTGGCGAGACGGATTTCCACCAGCAGGACGAGGACCGCTGGGTCAAGGAAGCCGCCGACGAGCTCAAGAAAAGGGCGCTGAGGCAGGATTTCGAGGCGCTGGCGATCGTCGCCCCGCCACGGGCACTGGGCGTGCTGCGCAAGGAATTGCACAAGGAGGTCGAGCGGCGGATCGTCGCGACCTTCAACAAGGAAATGACCGACCGACCGATTCCCGACATCGAGGATCTGCTGGTCGGCGAGGCGGCGCCGCCGGCCTGAGCGCCGTGCGAAGCGTCTTCACCATCGGCCATTCGACCCGGACCATCCCCGAGTTCGCGGTCATCCTCGACAATGCCGGAGTCGAGCTGGTGGTCGACGTCCGCACCGTCCCGCGCTCGCGCACCAACCCGCAATATAATGAACAGGCCCTGCCCGCCGAGCTCGAGCCGTTCGGCATCTCGGCGCTGCGCATCGCCGAGCTGGGCGGCCTCAGGAGCCGCTCACATGACGTGCCGCCGGCGCTCAATGGCTGGTGGCAGAACCGCAGCTTCCACAATTATGCCGATTACGCGCTGTCGGAAAGCTTCGCTGACGGCCTCGCCGCGCTGGTCGCCTCGGCCGACCAAAGGCCGACCGCAATCATGTGCTCGGAAGCGGTTTGGTGGCGCTGTCACCGGCGGATCATCGCCGACTATCTGCTGATCGGCGGCCGCGAGGTCTTCCATTTGATGGGCGGCGGGCGGATCGAGCCGGCGTCGCTGACCGCCGGTGCCGAGCCGCGCGACGGCAAGCTGATCTATCCCGAACCGGTCGAGGCCCGAGCCGCGCAACTGGAAGCGCAGTCGTGACGTTACACCTCCGGTTCAAAGGAGGTCGATCGATGAAAATCCTGTCCGCGTTTGCTTGCCTGGCTCTGGCCGCCGGCAGCGCCGCCTCGGCTCAAACCGCGCCGACCGTGCAAGTCTCGCCTTTGGGCCCGGGCAGCGCCCTGCTCAGCCTCAGCGCCGAGGGCCGCAGCAACCGGGTGCCCGACCTCGCCGTCTTCTCCGCCGGCGTCGTTACCCACGGAGTCACTGCGTCCGAGGCGCTTGGCGGCAATAGCCGGCAGATGGACCGGGTGGTGGCGGCGCTGAAGCGCTCCGGCATCGCCGACCGCGACATCCAGACCTCGTCGATCAGCCTGTCGCCGCGGTGGAATAATCCGGAGGCGGAGGCCCAGCGCATCGCCCGCGAAACGCGCCAGCCCTATGTCCCGACCAACGAGCCGCCGCGAATCATCGGCTATGAGGCCCGCAACAGCGTCCAGGTCCGGGTCCGCAAGCTCGGCGAGATGGGCAAGATCATCGATACCCTGATCGCCGCCGGCGCCAATGAGGTGAACGGCCCGTCCTTCACCCTTGACGACCAGAGCGCGGCGCTCGACGAGGCGCGGGTCGAAGCGGTGGCGACCGGCAAGCAGCGCGCCGAGCTGTACGCCCGTGCCGCCGGCATGCGCGTCGTCCGCTTGCTGTCGATGAGCGAGGGCGGCGGCTATTATCCGGTGCAGCAGATCGTCGTGACGGGCAGCCGCATGTCGGCCCCCGGCGCTCCGCCGCCACCGCCACCGCCGCCAGTCGCGGTCGGCGAGCTCAGCCTTGGCTTGAGCCTGTCGATGCAGTTCGAAATCGCCCGCTAGCGCAAGAAGCAAAGCGAAGCTGCCGATTGCCGGATTGCTTCGCCGCCCTGTTGCTCGCAATGACGGCGACTATGTCTTTCGACATCCAAATCATCGGCGGCGGCCTCGCCGGGTCCGAAGCCGCTTGGCAGCTGGCCGGGGCGGGCCTCACCGTCCGTTTGTCCGAAATGCGCGGCGGCGGCGACATGACGCCGGCGCACGAGACCGACCGTTTGGCCGAAATGGTCTGCTCGAACAGCTTTCGTTCCGACGATGCCGACAACAACGCCGTCGGCCTGCTGCACCAGGAAATGCGGGCGCTGGATTCGCTGATCCTGCGAACCGCCGACCGGCACCGCGTCCCCGCCGGCTCGGCGCTCGCCGTCGACCGCGACCAGTTCGCCGCCGAAGTCACCCGCGCCATCGACTCCCACCCGAACATCGCCGTAGTCCGGGAACGCGTCGATGACCTTCCCGATCACCCCACCATCATCGCCACCGGCCCGCTGACAGGCCCAGGGCTGGCCGAGGCCATTGCCCGCGAAACCGGCAGCGACGCCCTCGCCTTCTTCGACGCGATCGCCCCGATCGTCCACCGCGATAGCATCGACATGTCGGTCTGCTGGATGGCGGCCAGGTGGGAGAAGGGCGGCAAGGATTACATCAACTGCCCGATGGACAAGACGCAATACGACGCCTTCGTCGCGGCGCTGAACGCGGGCGAGAAGACCGCGTTCAAGGATTGGGAGAAGGACACGCCTTTCTTCGAAGGCTGCATGCCGATCGAAGTGATGGCCGAGCGCGGGGTGGAGACGCTTCGTTATGGCCCGATGAAAGGCGTCGGCCTCGACGATCCGCGCACCGGGCGCTGGCCCTATGCCGTCGTCCAGCTGCGCCAAGACAATGCGCTCGGTACATTGTGGAACATGGTCGGCTTCCAGACCAAGATGAAGCATGGCGAGCAGGTACGCATCTTCCGCACCATCCCCGGCCTCGAGAACGCCGAGTTCGCGCGGCTGGGCGGCATCCATCGCAACAGCTTCATTCGCTCGCCGGCGCTGCTCGACGGCGAACTGCGCCTCAAATCGAAACCTAACATTCGCTTCGCCGGCCAAATCACCGGCTGCGAAGGCTATGTCGAAAGCGCCGCCATCGGTCTCCTCGCCGCCCGCTTCGCCGCGGCGGAACTATCCGGCCGGGCCATGCCGCCGCCGCCGGTAGAAACCGCGCTAGGCGCCTTGCTCAACCACATCACCTGTGGCGCCGACGCCGAGACCTACCAGCCGATGAACGTCAATTTCGGCCTGATGCCGCCGATCGAGGGCCGCACCAGGAAGGCGGACCGCAAGAAAATCTACACCGACCGCGCCCGGGCGGCGCTCAAGGCGTGGCTGGCGGCGGCTGAGCTCGAACCCGCCTAGCAACTGCACCGCGCCTTCTTTTTCGGCGGCGGCGGGGCAGTGGTGGCGTATTCGGCGGGGGTCAGCCAGCCCGACTTGTCGCCATCGGCGCCGGCGAACTTGTCGACCGTCCGCACCGCCCATTCCTCGAAGCTCAGCACGCCGTTGCCATTGACGTCGAGCTTGGCGAAGGCCTTGCGGCGCGGCCCGAGCAATTCGGCGGCGGTGATGCGGCCGTCGTCGTCCTTGTCGGCCCGGGCGAAACGCTTCTGCTCGCGCGACTTGGGCGTCGCCTCGGGCGGCTCGGGCAAGGGCAACAGCTTGCCGCCGGCCTGGGGCGGCGGCGGCATCGGCACGGCTTCGGCCTTGTCCGGCCGCCCCTGCCAGAGCAGCACCGCACCGATGATGAGGAAGAGTCCGGAAACGATGGCGGCAAGAGTTCGCGCCACTGGGCACCTCCCGTGGAAGGCGATCCGGCACGGAGGAAGCTAGGTCCGAAACGAATACAATGCAATCAGGCGAGGCGGCCGGTCAGGCGATGGCGGATGAGGGCGAGCGCCCGCCCCGGCGTTCCCTCGGGCTCGATGGCCTGGCCCCGGCGGGCATCGCGCGCGGCCAATGCGGCGAGCGCGGTCAGCGGCCGCAAGCGACGATGAAAACGATGGTCTGTGAGCGCGCGCAACGCATCTTCGGGCGGCGGCAGCATCACGCCTCGCCTGGTGGCCGACTGCCATCCATACAGCCGGCCTGCCGTCTCGATCAGCGGGTCGCAGGCGCTCAACAGAATGGCCGCCACGGCGAACAATCTCGCTCCCCGCGCCGCGACTCGCTCCCCATCCGGCCGCTCGTCCAGGAACGCCGCCCAGCCATCCTCGAGCCCCGCCAGCGATGCTCCAGAAACCCGGCTCGTCAGCAGCTCGGCGGCGGCCGTCCGCAACCGCGGCTCGGCGGGCATTTTGCCCTCGTCCAATTCCTCGAGCCGCTCGCGCCACCACGCCAACTTGATCGCTGCCAGCGCTGGCTCCCGCGCCCGAGCGACGACATCGCTCAGCGCATCGTCGATCGCGAACAAGGCATCGAAGGCCGGCCTGAGCTCGACCGGCCAATAGAGCCGGACGAGATCTCGGTCGCGCGGCTCAGCGATACAGGACCGCCTTGGCCGCCTTGACCACGTCCTCGGCCTTGATCAGCGCCAGTTTCTCGAGGTTGGCGGCATAAGGCAAAGGCACGTCGGCGTTGGTCACCCGCAATACCGGCGCGTCGAGGTCGTCGAAGCCTTCGGTCATGGCGATGGCGATGATCTCAGCCGAAATCGAACAGGTCGGCCAGCCCTCCTCGACCACCACCAGGCGATTGGTCTTGGCCAGGCTGGCGAGGACAGTCTCGCGGTCGAGCGGGCGCAGCGTGCGCAGGTCGATCACCTCGGCTTCCACGCCTTCGCCAGCCAGGGTCTCGGCGGCATCGAGCGCCACCCCGACCCCGATCGAGTAGCTGACCAGAGTGACGTCCTTGCCCTCGCGGATGATCCGCGCCTTGCCGATCGGCAAAACGTAATCGTCGATCTGCGGAACGTCGAAGCTGTGGCCATAGAGCAATTCATTCTCGAGGAAGACGACCGGGTCCTCGGAACGGATGGCGGCTTTCAGCAGGCCCTTGGCGTCGGCGGCGTCATAGGGCGCGATCACCACCAGCCCGGGGACGCTGGCGTACCAGGGCGCGAAATTCTGGCTGTGCTGGGCGGCGACCCGGCTTGCGGCGCCGTTGGGCCCGCGGAAGACGACCGGGCAGCGCATCTGGCCGCCCGACATGTAATTGGTCTTGGCCGCCGAATTGATGATCTGGTCGATCGCCTGCATCGCGAAGTTAAAGGTCATAAACTCGACAATCGGCCTCAAGCCACCCATCGAGGCGCCGACGCCAAGCCCGGCAAAACCATGCTCGGTGATCGGCGTGTCGACCACCCGCTTCGGCCCGAATTCGTCGAGCAGGCCCTGGGTCACCTTATAGGCCCCCTGGTACTGCGCGACTTCCTCGCCGATGACGAAGACACGGTCGTCCAGCCTCATTTCCTCGGCCATGGCGTCGCGCAGCGCCTCGCGGACGCTGGTCGCGGTCATCGCCGTCCCCGCCGGCACGTCGGGATCGACAGCGACCCGCGGCGCCAATTGCTTGGTGCCCGTCTCGGCCTTGGCCGGCCCAGTCGGCTCAGTCTGCTGGTCGGACGGCTTTTGCGTGACCTCGGGCTCGTGGCTCGGCGCCGGCTCAGGCGACGCGGCAGCCTCCTCGCCGCCCATCAGCGCGATCGCCGTGCCGACCTTCACCCCATCGGTGCCTTCGGGAACCAGAATCTTCGACAGCGTTCCCTCATCGACCGCCTCGAACTCCATCGTCGCCTTGTCGGTCTCGATCTCGGCCAG
>DAIPLM010000098.1:0-6875 GCA_036769205.1 Sphingomicrobium sp. | reverse complement strand
GGCGATTATCCGTGCGAGGCGGTCGAGATGATGGACCGGATCGCGGTCAGCGCCGAAAGCGACCCGATCTACCCGGCCCGGGTTCATTTCACCACGACGCCCGTCGACGCGACCACCGCCGACGCTTTGTCGTCATCGGCCAAGCACATCGCCGACATCGTCTCGGCCAAGGCGATGGTCTGCTACACCAGCTCCGGCTCAACGGCGCGGCGGATCGCACGCGAGCGGCCGACGGTGCCGATCCTGGTGATGACCGCCAGCCGCACCGTCGCCCGCCGGCTCGGGCTGCAATGGGGCGTGCACGCGGTGACCACCCGCGACGTCACCAATTTCGAGGAGATGGTCGGCAAGGCGCGGCGGATGGCGCTGCGGCACCAGATCGCCGGCGCCGACGACCAGCTGGTGATCATGGCCGGCGTGCCGTTCGGGGTATCGGGATCGACCAACGTCATCCACGTTGTTCGCCTGAAGGGCGACGAGCTCGACAGCCACGGCGGCCGGTCCGAAGCCTAGGCCGGCAGAATGGCCGGCACTTCGGCGGCAAGCTCGCGGGCGAGGAAGCCAAGCTTGCCGATCTTGCGGGCCAGGGCCGCGCCGGCCTCGCCATGGAGCCAGACCCCCCACAGCAATGCCGTCAGCGCGTCCGCGCCCCGCGCGCGAAGACCACCGACAATGCCAGCAAGGACGTCGCCCGAGCCCGAGATTGCCAGGCCGGGCCCGCCGCCATCGTAGAGCCAGACCGTCCCGTCCGGGGTGACGACATGGCTGCGCACCCCTTTCACCACCGTCAGCGCGTTATAGCGGCGAGCACACTCGCGGCCGGCTGCGAGCGGATCCTTCTTGACCTTGTCCTCGCCGCGCCCGAGCAGCGCCGCCAGCTCGCCGGTGTGGGGCAAGAGAATTGGCTCGGGCGATTGAGCGACCAGTTGGCCGCAATCGGGCAGGACGCGCAGCAATTCGGCATCGAGGACAAGGCTGGTGCCGGCATCGCAAAGCCCCGCGACCAGCCGCCAATTGGTCTTGCCCGGCGCCAGCCCCGGGCCGGCGACGACCGCATCGACGTCGCGCGCCGCCTCGCGAATGCCGTCGATTGCCGAGCGAGCGATGCCGCCGTCGCGCGCTTCGGGAACGCCGACGATGCGCGACTCCGGCATGCCGACGCCGAGCGCGGTGGCGGCGCCGGCCGAGGTCACGATCTTGAGCTTGCCGGCTCCCGCCCGCATCGCCGCCTCGCTGCACAGCAAGGCAGCGCCGGGGACCTCGGTGCAGCCGGCGACCACCAGTAGGCGGCCGCGACCGTTCTTGTCGTCGGCTTGCGTCGGCGGCAGCGGGTGCCGCTGCAGTTCGGCGCGAGTCAAAGCGGTCGGCCGAGGGCTCATCTCACGCCCGTCATCGCGTCTGGCTCGGCGGTTTGCGGCGCCCCTTGCTCCAGCGAGGCGCCATGGTTCCACAGGACGAGCTTCGGCGCGCACATCTCATCGTTGCCGCGCTCAAATTCGTAGGCGCAAATGCCGCAATTGAGAACCTCGGCCTGCTTGTCGATCGCCAGGATCTTCGCCTCGTCCAGCTCCTCGAGGATGTAGCGCATGCACAGCACGACGACCTGGTGGCAGACAATGACGATGCGGCGGTCGGCGTAGAGCAGATTGATGGTGTTCAGCGCGCTGCGCAGCCGCAGGATGACATCCGCCCAGCTCTCGCCGCCCGGCGGCCGGTGATAGAATTTGCCCATCTTGGCGCGGTGGGCCGCTTCGTCGGGATATTTCTCGCGGATACCCCGAGTGGTTAGGCCGTCGAAGACGCCGAACTCGCGCTCGCGCAGCCGCTCGTCGACGATGGTCTTGGCCTTGTCGCCGGCCAGCGCGTCGGCGTCGCAAATCGCCGTCGCCGTCTGGCGCGCCCGCAAATAGGGCGACGACAGGATTACCTCGGGGCGCTGGTCGCGCGGCAATTCGGCGAACCAGTGGCCGGCAGCTTCGGCCTGCCGGAGCCCGAGTTCCGACAAGGGCACGTCGACGTCGCGGACATCGAGCCGGATGACGCTGTGGCCGGCGGCATTGGCGGCATCGCGGGCGACATTGCCCTGGCTCTGGCCGTGGCGGACCAGCCACAGCCGCTGCGGCCAATTCTGGCGCATGGCTTCGCTCCTTTGGCTTGGACAAAGCCTCGGATGGCGGATTTGTTCAATGGTCGTGTCCAAAGAATATGGCTCATTTCCGGGTTTCGTGCATTGGTGGCGATGATGGGGAACCAAACCAGCCACGGCTTTGCCAGCTTCTTCCAGGGCGGCTTCGAATGCTCGTCGCATCGCCGGCGCGACGGCGTGCGCCTCGATTTGATCCGCGCCACGTCCCACGACCGGCACGTCGCTTCAGATTACCGCCAGTGCGCCGACCTCGGGCTGCGGACGCTGCGCGACGGGCTGCGCTGGCATTTGATCGAGCAATCGCCGGGCCGATACGACTGGTCGAGCTGGCTGCCGGCGCTGGAGGCGGCGGAGCGATTGGGCCTCGAGATCATCTGGGACCTGTTCCACTACGGGTCGCCCGATCACGTCGACCAGGCGGCCGCGGATTTCCCCGAGCGCTTCGCCGAATTCGCGGTCGCCGCCGTCGAGGTCCAGCAGTCGGTCAGCAACCGGCCACCGGTCGTCTGCCCCCTGAACGAGATCAACTTCCTGGCCTGGGCGGTGAACGACGGCTATTTTCCGCAAGTCGGCCCGAAGCAGCGGAGCTGGTTCAAGCAGCAACTGGTCAAAACGGCGATCACCGCGTCGCGCGCCATTCGCGGGCGCTGGCCCGAGGCAACCATCATCGGCGCCGAGCCCTTGATCCATATCGCTCCGCACGACCGCCGCCGACAGACGCTCCGCGCCGCCGAGCACAACCTGCAGGGCATGTACGAAGCCTATGACTGGATCATGGGGCTGGCCGAGCCCGAGCTCGGGGGCGATCCTTCGCTGATCGATGTCGTCGGGTGGAATTTCTATCCGCACAACCAATGGTATTACAAAGGCCCGACCATCCCGATGGGCCATCACGAGTACCGGCCGCTCGCCGACATGCTGGTCGAAGTCGCGGACCGCTATGGCAAGCCCTTGCTGATCGCGGAAACCGGCGCCGAAGGCTCGGGCCGACCCGCCTGGCTCCACTATGTCTGCGACGAGGTGCGAGAGGCGCGGGCCCGCGGCGTCGGCATCGAGGGCATTTGCCTTTATCCGGTCACCGCCTACCCCGGCTGGGACAACAGCCGGCATTGCGAGGTGGGTTTGCTGTCGACCGTCGGATCGCAAGGCACGCGCCAGGTCTATGAGCCGCTGCGCGAAGAGCTGGAGCGACAGCGGGCGATCTTCGGCGTCGACAGAGAGAGCGAGCCAAAAGCCCGACGGCTGCGACTGGCCCGTTAGCTACGCAGCGGGTGCCCGCCGGGGCTCGTCGGAGGGCGTACCAACGAATGGCCAGCCGCCACGCCACTCGATGCGGTCGATCAGCAACACTCGGCGGCTGTTGATCTCGTCTTCCTGCCGCTGGCGCGGGCGCTCGACGTCGATCGCGTGATAGACGATCCAGCTTTCCCCAACCTTGTCAGTGACAATCGCATTATGGCCGGGCGCCAGCCAGCGCTCGCTTTTGAACAGCATCAGGCTGTGGGGCACGCCACGTGCCTCCTCCAGCGTCTCGAACGGGCCGGTCGGCGAACGCGACCGCGCGACCATCACCCCATATTCGGCATGCGGCCCGCAGCAATTGTCGCCTGAGTAGAAGAGGTAGTAAAAATCGTCGTGGCGGATCACCCAGGCCGCCTCGACCAGCCGCGGGAACGCGCCTTTGATCGGGTTGGGCCAGACGAGGTCGACCGGCTCGCTGTCCGCCGCGAACGCTAGCCGGTCGTCGGCCAGCTCCTGGACCTTGATCGGCTGGAAGCCGGAGCCCCAATAAAGGAATCTGCGGCCGCTGACGGGATCGTCGAACGCCATCGGGTCGATATATTCAAAGCCCATGCCGTGCAGCAGCGGCAGGCCGATATCGACGAACGGCCCGGCGGGGGACTCGGCGATGGCGATGGCCAGGCAATGGCCGCGCTCGGGCTGATCGCAGACATCGGGCGTCGCCGAATAATACATGACATAGCGATCACCGTCGCGCACAACCGTCGGCGCCCAGAAGTCCTGGGTATGGCGGGCCCAGCCTGGCTTTTCGGGAAGCGCGTCGCCCAGATGCTGCCAGTCGACGAGATCGGCCGAGCGGGCGACCTGGATATTGACCCAGGCGCCGTCGCGCAGGCTCTGCGTCGCATAGGCGTAGTAAAATCCGTCGGGGGCGAGGATGACCGCCGGATCGGGAAAGTCGGCGTCGAGGACGGGATTGCGGTAGGTGCGCGAAATAGGCGCGGGAACGCCAGTCCGAACGTCGCGATCACTGGCAATTGTGTTCGTCAGCGCATCCGATCCTATTCCGCGGCGACCGCCAGGTCCGGCGCCTGCCTTGCGATTTGCCGTGAACGGCGGGCGCCGTCGATCCGGCGGAACACGCTCAGTGCCTGCCCGACGATCTGGTCCATGTTGTAATAACGATAGGTCGCCAGCCGGCCGACGAAAGTGACACCCCGGGTCGCGTCCGCCAGCGCCTCATAGCGCTTGAACAAGGCCTGGTTCTCGGGCCGCGGCACCGGATAATAAGGGTCGCCCTCGGCGCTGGGATATTCGAGCGTAATGCTGGTCCGCCGGTTTTTTTGACCGGTCAGATGCTTATACTCGCTGATGCGCGTGTAAGGCACGTCCTCGCTCGGGTAATTGACCGTGCCGACGGCCTGGAACTGTTCGGCGTCAATCGTCGAATGGACGAAGTGCAGCGACCGGTAGGGCAATTTGCCGAAGCGCCAGTCGAAATACTCGTCGATTGGGCCAGTGTAGATGGCGTGGGCGGCGTCGATCTCTTGCCTGACCTCTTGGTAATCGACTCCGAGCGCGATGGTGATCAGCGGATTGTCCAGCATCCGCTTGAACATTTCGGTATAGCCGTCCGCCGGCATCGCCTGATGCTTGTCGGCGAAATAGCGGTCGTCGGTATTGGTCCGGGTCGGAATCCGGGCGGTCACCGACTTGTCGAGCTCGCTCGGGTCGAGGCCCCACTGCTTGCGCGTATAGCCTTGGAAAAACAGTTCGTAGAGCTCGCGGCCGACGGCGTTGATGACCACGTCCTCGGAGGTGCGGATGTCGGCGACCGGCTCGGCGCGGGCGGCGAGGAATTGCGCCGCCTCCTCGTCGGTCTTAAGGCCGGCGTCGAATAGCTCGTTCAGCGTCGTGCGGTTGATCGGGATCGGCACCAGTTGGTCGCGGACCGTCGCCAGCACCCGGTGCTCGTAGGGCCGCCATTTGGTGAAGCGCGACAGATAGTCGAACACTTCGTCGCTGTTGGTGTGGAAGATGTGCGGGCCGTAGCGGTGGATGAGGATTCCGGCCTCGTCCTTTTCGTCATAAGCATTGCCGCCGATATGATTGCGCTTGTCGATCATCAGGATGCGGGCGCCATGCTCACTGGCCAGCCGCTCGGCGAGCACCGAGCCGGCAAAGCCGCAGCCGACGATGAGGTAGTCATACTGGCGGGAGGGCGGGCTCATCACGCCACCGCCCCGGCCGAGACGGCCATTGGGCTGTTGGCGCCGACGACCTCGGCGATCAGGCCGGCCATGCGCCGCTGGGTGATCGCCCAGCTCATCGACGACAAGGCCTGGTCGACCTCGGCCAGCCAGTCGCCGCCACTGGCCGCCAGCTTCAATGCATCCTCGCAGCCGGCGACGAACTCGTCCGCGGTGGCGGCGATCTTGACGCCCTGCAGGCGGCCGTAATGGCGGATGACGTCGCGGATCGGCGTCGACACCACCGGCTTGCCGGCGGCGAGATATTCCGGCGTCTTGGTCGGCGAGATGAACTTGGTCGCATCGTTGATGGCGAACGGCATCAAGGCGACGTCCCAGCCGGACAGCACATCTGGCAGCTCGTCATAGGTGGCGGGCCCCGGGTAGAAGATGTTTTCGCGCTTGGGCAGCTCGTCGGGGGAAATCTTGACGATCGGTCCGACCATGACGAAGCGCCAGTCGGGCCGGGCGTCGGCGATGGCGGCGAGCAAGTCGATGTCGAAACGCTCGTCGATTACGCCATAGAAACCCAGCGTCGGCCGCTGGTTGGCCGGCGGGTTGGCGCGGGCCTGGGCGAAATGGGCGATGTCCACCGATGACGGGAAGGGGTGGACGCTCGGGTGGCGCGAGCGCTTGGCTTCATACAGCGAATAGCCGCCGGTGAAGACCAGGTCGGCGCGTTCGAACAATTCGCTTTCCAACGCCAGCAGACGCGGCGGCGCGAAGCGGAAGTTGGCCAGCTCGTCCATGCAATCATAGACGATGCAATCGGCGTCGAGCTGTCGCGAGAAGGGCAGCATCATCGGCGTGTAATACCAGAGGATGGCGGGGTCCTTGGCGGCGGGGTAATTGTCGAGCAGCCGCTTCAGCTGCGCCTCGACGGCCTCTTCCGACAGCCCCTCGGCGAGGTGCGGGGTGACGATCGCCAGGTTGGGGGCGGCGAGGCGGGTTTCGAGGTGCGGCTGGACGAGGCCGGGGACGAACAGAGGCTCTTCCCAATAATGGACCGAATGGGTGCCGGCGAACCGGCTGAGGAGATGCTGCGGCCGCTGAAAAACGAAATCCCACCGCAGGTGCGAAAAGCAGATGAGCACCGGCCGCTTGCCGATGGCAACCACCGTTTCGGTTTCGTCATGTTTCGCGACGCCAACATCCTTCAGCATTCCTGGTCCTTTTTCCGAGTGTGCGACCCCATCGATACAACCGTCCGCAGGCCGGCGCGGTTCCGCGCCTGCTAA
>DAIPLM010000097.1:0-6896 GCA_036769205.1 Sphingomicrobium sp. | reverse complement strand
CGGCCGCGACGGGGTCGATCGAGGTGGCAAGCGCGGTCGGGCCGGTCAGCAAATCGCTGATCGATCCATATTGCGTGCCCTCGAGCGCGATCTTGGCAAGCCGGTTCTTCGCGACCTTGAACTGGGCCCCGGCGTCGCGCATCTTCAGCCGCAAGTCGGTCGATTGCGCGACCGACAGGCCGAGATTGCGGGTGATGACCACCACACTGGTCTCGGTGAAGACGTTCTTCAGCTCGGCGACCAGATCGGCCTTTTGCGAACGATCCATGCCTTACTCCTGTTCGGCCAAAGCAGGCTTTGGCCGAGGTTCAAACAACCTTGCCGCACCATGCGACAAGGCAAAATGTCCGTGGGGAGTTGGATCGCTGGCGCCGCGGAGCAACGCACGACGGCAGGCAGCGCCCGCCGAATGATTCCTGTCCCCGTCTAGGCCGCGGATTAAGGGGCAAGTCCCAGCGACTGTCTCGGACGGCTGCTCTCCGAAGAGAACGAGGGCGGCCTATAGCGGAAAATGCCCGATGATCAAGCCTCTGGCCGATGGTTGCGCCCACTCTCTGATACGGCCAGGATCGCCGCCATGGCATGGACCCGTCGGCTGTTGCTCGGAAGTAGCGCCGCTGCCTTGGCGGCTGCCGCGACTTCGGGACTCGCAGCGCCACCGGCGCGGTCGAGCCGGTTGATTCTGCTCGGCACCAAAGGCGGGCCGACTCCATCGCGGACTCGGGCGCCGGCGGCAAACCTGCTAATCGTCGATGGCCAGCCGCTGCTGATTGACTGCCCGGACGGCACCGCCCGGCAATTGGTCCTTGCCGGCGTCGAGCTTTCCACGCTTCGCCACATCTACATCACCCATCACCATTCGGACCATATGGCCGGACTGTCCGCGCTTCTGCTTCTGGCATGGGGCTCCGGGCTCAAGACGCCCGTCATCGTCTACGGCCCGCCACCGGTCGCACAGATCGTCCGGGACGGACTTGCTACCGGAGCGGCCGATATCGGTTATCGTATGCGCGAGGAAGGACGGCCGGATCTGCGGGCGCTGGTGAGCGCGCGTGAAATCGGACCAGGGCTGGTGCTTCGGGGGCCGCCGGTGGAAGTGCGCTGCGCAGCTGTCGACCATTATACGGTGCCCGCTTTGGCCTATCGTTTCGATACGCCTGACCGGTCCTTCGTCTTCTCCGGCGACACCGCGCCGAGCAAGACGCTGGTCGATCTGGCGCGCGGCGCCGATGTTCTGGTCCACGAGGCAATGCTGGCTAAGGCGATCGGACGGATCGTCGACGCCAATGCCCCGGCACTGCGCGATCATCTACTGAAAAGCCACACGACCACCGAGCAGGCCGGCCAAATCGCCGCCGTCGCTGGGGTCAGGACGTTGGTCCTCAGCCATTTGGTACCGGCATTTCCCGATCTCACGGACGACCAATGGATCGAGGGCGCCAGGCGCCACTTCAAGGGCGAGATCATCGTCGGCCGAGATTTGATGGAAATCTAGGGAGCGCCGGCGCGGCTTGACAAAATACCCACCCTGGCGCCCCAATATGGTGTCATGTGGCGGTGGGGTGTGGGGATGGTCCTTCGGATCTGGTCGCGCGTTTGGCTGGCGGTTTCGGCCATCATGCTTGCCGCCTCGCCCCTGACCGCTCAGCCCGCCAAGCCCGCCGCGCCGGGCCGCATCGTCGCGGTCGGCGACCTGCACGGCGATTATGGCGCCTGGATCGTCATCGCCCGCGGCGCCGGGCTGATCGATGCCGGCAACCATTGGGCCGGCGGGCGCACGACGTTCGTGCAGACCGGCGACATCGTCGACCGCGGGCCCGACAGCCTGAAGATCATCCGCCACTTGCAGCAGCTCGACAAGGAAGCCGCCGCCGCCGGCGGCCGGGTCGTCGTCCTCATCGGCAACCATGAGGCGATGAACGTCATCGGCGACCTGCGCTACGTCGATCCGGGCGAATATGCCGCCTTCCGCGACCGGCAAAGCGAGGCGCTGCGCCTGGCCGCCTGGGACGCCAACAGCACGTCGTTGATCGCCAGATACAAGGCTCGCTATCCGGCGATGACCGACAAGGAAATCCGCGCCGACTGGTTCAAGGTGACGCCGCTCGGCAAGCTCGAGCACGACCGCGCCTGGGCGCCGGGCAGCGAGCTCGGCCGCTGGGCGGCAAGCCTGCCGGCCTTGGTCAAGCTCGGCGACACTTTGTTCGTCCACGGCGGCCTCAGCGCGCCGTACACGGCGATGGGCGGCGTCGAGGCGATCAACCGCCGGGTCCGCGCCGCCGTCGCCGCCGGCGACACCTCGCCGACTTCGATCCTGACCGATCCGCTCGGCCCCTTGTGGTATCGCGGCCTCATCACCCGCGGGCCGGCGTTCGAGCAGGAGGTGGCGGAAGCGGCGGTCGCCGCCGGCAAGCCGAATATCGCCCGCCCGCCGATCGAGCAGGAGCTCGACCTGGTGCTGACCGGCTTCGGCGCGAAGCGGCTGGTGGTCGGCCACACGCCCAACCTCGCCGGCATCGCCATCAGCCACGACGGCAAATTGGTGCGGATCGATACCGGCAACTCGCGCTACTATAAGGGGCAGCTTAGTTGGCTGGAGATCGTCGGCGGCGCAGTGACGCCGCACACCGTCGCACGCACGTCGCAATAGGGGGGGACGATATGAAAGGGGCATTGCTCGCACTCGGTCTGACATTCGCGGCGTCGGCCGCCGCGGCGGCGGAGCCGGCCAAGCCGTTGTTCGCCAATGACCAGCTGATCCACGTCACCATCCGCGCTCCGATCAAGCAGGTCGCCAGCAGCGAGGACCGCTCGCGTGCCGTCGCCGGCACCCTGGCGATCGGCGCCGAGAGCCTGCCGATCCGCCTGTCCCCACGCGGCATCACCCGGCTGCGCAAGGAGACCTGCCAGTTCCCGCCGCTGCGGGTCGACTTCACCGGCGCCCCGGCCGCGGACTCGTTGTTCGCCGGCCAGCGGCGGCTGAAGCTGGTCACCCACTGCCGGCCGTCGGAAGGCCATCAGCAATATCTGCTGCTCGAATATGCCGCCTACCGGCTGTACAACCAGCTGACTCCGAACAGCTTCCGGGCCAGGCTCGCCCAGGTCGATTATGTCGAGGACAATGGCAAGCCGGTGACCTCGCGCCTCGGCTTCTTCATCGAGGATTTGAGCGACGTCGCCCGCCGCAACGGCATGGCCGAAGCGCGGGTCGGCGCCCGCGTGCCCGTCGCCAGCCTCAATTCCGCCGATGCCGCCCGCTTCGCCATCTTCGAATATCTCATCTCCAACCTCGACTGGGCGATGCAGGCCGGTCCCGCGGGCGACACCTGCTGCCACAACAGCCGGCTGATCAGCGCGTCCGGCGTCCCACCCTACACCACCGTCCCATACGACTTCGACTATTCGGGCTTCGTCGACGCGCCCTATGCGGTGCCGCCCGAGGGCATCAACGTGTCGAGCGTCAAGGCCCGCCATTACCGCGGCTTCTGCCGCCACAACGCCGAGGCGCTGAAAGCCGCCGCCGATATCCGCGCCCAAGGGCCGGCCCTACTCGGCATCCTCGCCCAGATCCCGCAAATCAAGGACGGCACCCGGCGCAAGGCGGCCGCCTTCCTCGAGCGCTCGCTGGCCGACATCGCCAGCGACCAGGCGGTGACTTCGAACTTGCTGAAGACCTGCCTCTAGCCGACCGGCGGCGGCGGCTCGCCGCCGGCGCTCGGGGCGACCCCGCCCGGCCCGCTGTTGGGGTTGAAGTCGCTCATGTAGCGCTTCATCCCCTCGCGCTCGCCATATTCGGTGATCCACAAGGCGAGGAAGCAATAATTGAAGATCAGGCTCATCACGAGCGCCAGCTCGACCGCGCCGATGCCCGAAGCCAGCCCGATGCCGACCGACAGCAATATGTAGAGCGCGTCGCCCGAGCTTTTGAGGCTGTTCTTGAAGCGCACCGCCCCGGCGATGCCGCCCAATGCGAACGCCAAAGCCAAACTGTGCTGGACGACGACGACGATCGACGTGACCACCGCCGGCAGGATCAGGATCGAGCTGATCATCGACTGGTCGTATTCCTCGGCCGAGCGGGTCCCCATATAGACCCAGCTGACCGGCCAGCTGGTGACCAGGGCGCCCAATATGGCGACCGCCATCCAGCCCAGGCTCTGGCCCAAAGTCTTGACCGCTTCCGACTGCGCCACCGCGCCCAATATGTCGGACTTGCCGGCGCCGCCGCTGTTGATCAACTGCTCGGCGCCGCCGATCGGCAGATAGGACTGGAAGCCCGGATTGGCATGGATCACCAGCCAGGCGCCGCCGAACAGCGCCACGTAATAGACCGTCAGCAACGCGAACAGCTTGAATGCTTTCATGGCCGAACCCCCTCCAGCCTTGCCCCTGCTGGCGGCAGGCTAAGGGCCGGAGGCGTCGAGGGCAAGGGAGGGCCCAAATGGCAGCTTACCTTGCGGCTCATCTGACCGGCAGGCTGGGGATTGGCCTGAGCACGCCGAACTGCTCCCTCAAGGGCTCGTGCTTGAGCTTGGGCCAGTTGATGTCCGGATAGGGCAGCTTGGTGTCGGGCAGGCGGTCGAGGAGGTCGCGCAGCAGGGTCAGGCGGCCGACGTTCTGGTCGTTGAAATCGACCAGGGTCCACGGCGCCCACGGCGTGTGGGTTGCCTCCAGCATCCGCTCGCGCGCCTCGGTATAGGCCTGGTAGCGGGTGCGCGATTCGGTATCGATCGGCGACAGCTTCCAGCGCCGCCGCGGGTTGTTGAGCCGCGCCTCGAACCGTTCCTCCTGGCGGTCCTGGTCGCAGCACAGCCAATATTTGTAGATGAGGAAGCCGTCCTCGACGAGGTGGCGCTCGAACTCCGGCGCCGCCTGGAGGAAGGATTCGGCTTCCTGGGGGCTGCAATAGCCCATCACCCGCTCGACCCCGGCGCGGTTGTACCAGCTGCGGTCGAACAAGGTGATCTCGCCCTTTGCCGGGAAATGCTGGGCATAGCGCTGGAAATACCATTGCCCCTGCTCGCGGGCCGACGGCGCCGGCAGCGCCGCGACGTGGCACTGGCGGGGATTGAGGTTGCGGGCGATCATGTCGATCGAGCCGCCCTTGCCGGCGGTGTCGCGGCCTTCGAAGATGACGATCAGCCGCTGCTTGGTCTCCGAAATCCAGCGCGCCGCGTCCGACAATTCCTTGGTCAGCGGGTCGAGCGCGAGCTCATATTGCTCCCACGTCAATACGCTCTTGCCACTCATGCCCCGTCTCCCCCATTCGCCGAGGACTAAGTGCCACAGGCCGCTGCCAAGCAAAAGGGCCGGGAGTGACCCCGGCCCTTCGCTTGGTTCGCAATGGCGAGGTCAGGCGCCGGCGACTTCCTCCAGCGCCACCTTGACCCCCGGGCCCATCGACGAGGACATGCTCAATTTCTTGATGAACTTGCCCTTGGCGCCCGATGGCCGAGCCTTGACGATGGCGTCGAGGAAAGCGGCGAAATTCTCCTTGAGGTCGCCTTCCGAAAAGCTCGCCTTGCCGATGCCGGCGTGGATGATGCCGGCCTTTTCGACGCGGAACTCGACCTGGCCCGACTTGGCGTCGGTGATCGCCTTGGTGACGTCCATCGTCACCGTCCCGAGCTTGGGGTTGGGCATCAGCCCCTTGGGGCCGAGGACTTTGCCCAAACGGCCGACGAGGCCCATCATGTCGGGGGTGGCGATGACCCGCTCGAAGTCGGTGTTGCCGGCCTGGATGGCTTCCATTAGGTCTTCGGCGCCAACGATCTCGGCGCCGGCCTTCCTGGCCTCTTCCGCCTTGTCGCCCTTGGCGAAGACGGCGACGCGCACCGACTTGCCGGTGCCGTTGGGCAGGTTGACGACGCCGCGCACCATCTGGTCGGCGTGGCGCGGGTCGACGCCGAGGTTCAGCGCCACCTCGATGGTCTCGTCGAACTTGGCGGTGGCCAGGCTCTTGACCAGGCTGATCGCCTCGTCGGCGGCGTAGAACTTCTCGCGGTCGACGGCGCCGGCCCGGGCCTTCTGCTTCTTGGTCAGCTTCGCCATGTCCTTAGCCCTCCACCACGGTGAGGCCCATCGAGCGGGCGCTGCCTTCGATGATCTTCGTTGCCGCCTCGACCGAGTTGGCGTTCAGATCCTTCATCTTGGTCTCGGCGATCTGGGCGAGCTGCGAGCGGCGGATGGTGCCGGCGCTGACCTTGCCCGGCTCCTTCGAGCCCGACTTCAGCTTCGCCGCTTTCTTGATGAGGAAGGACGCCGGCGGGGTCTTGGTGGCGAAGGAGAAGCTGCGGTCGGCGTAGACGGTGATGACCGTCGGGATCGGGGCGCCCTTCTCCAGCTCCTGCGTGGCGGCGTTGAACGCCTTGCAGAACTCCATGATGTTGACGCCGCGCTGGCCAAGCGCCGGACCGATCGGCGGCGACGGATTGGCGATGCCCGCGGGCACCTGCAGCTTGATGTAGCCGGTGATTTTCTTTGCCATGTCTCACTCTGTAGTTCGTCCGAAAGTGGTACTTTCGGCCGGGTTCAAGATTAGCGGTACGAACGGATGCCGAGGCATCCTCCCGCATGGGTTTCCGATTTGCCGGAAGGCGGCGCCATTAGCGGAAGTGGGCCAGCGTCGCAACTGGTGCTAAAGGCGCGGCCGGGAAGGCGAACAGGAGACTCACATGGCGCGCGTATTCCTTGCCGCTGCGACGGCGTTGCTGGCGACCACCGCCGCGAGCTCGCAGGCCGGCGCGTCGCGTTGCTCGCGCATCCCGCGTCGATGACCGCCGACTTCGAGCATTCGCTCGACGCGCTGCGTGGCATCCGCGGGCTCAACATCACGGCAGCGTTCGGTCCGCAGCACGGCCTGCGCGGCGACAAGCAGGACAACATGGTCGAGTCGC
>DAIPLM010000096.1:0-6897 GCA_036769205.1 Sphingomicrobium sp. | reverse complement strand
CGGTCGACGTGAAGGGCGAAATCCTCGCCCTCAAGAACACCATCAACACCATGGTCGACCAGTTGAACGGCTTCGCTTCGGAAGTGACTCGCGTCGCCCGCGAAGTCGGCACCGAGGGCAAATTGGGCGGCCAGGCCAAGGTCCCCGGCGTCGGCGGCACCTGGAAGGATTTGACCGACAACGTCAATCTGATGGCGACCAACCTCACCAACCAGGTGCGCGGCATCGCCGAGGTGGTAACCGCGGTGGCGCAGGGCAATTTGCGCCGCAAGCTGACGCTCGACGCCAAGGGCGAGATCGCGGCGCTGGCCGAGACCATCAACTTCATGATCGAGACTCTGTCGACGTTCGGCGACCAGGTGACCAACATGGCCCGCGAGGTCGGTATCGAAGGCCGCCTGGGCGGCCAGGCGCGGGTGCCGGGCGCCGCCGGCCTGTGGCGCGACCTGACCGACAACGTCAACCAGCTCGCCGCCAACCTGACCAACCAGGTGCGCTCGATCGCCGAGGTGGCGACGGCGGTGACCAAGGGCGATTTGACCCGCTCGATCGCCGTCGAGGCGCAGGGCGAGATGGCGGCGCTCAAGGACAACATCAACGAGATGATCCGCAACCTGAAGGAGCAGACCCTCAAGAATGCCGAGCAGGACTGGCTCAAGACCAACCTCGCCCGCTTCAGCCGCATGCTGCAGGGCGAGCGCGACCTCGCCACCGTCTCCAACCTCATCATGTCGGAATTGGCGCCTTTGGTCGGCGCCCAATATGGCGTGTTCTACGTCACCCACCGCGAGGAGGAGGACACCAAGCTCGAGTTGGTCGCCAGCTACGGCGCCGAGGGACCCGACGAGATCAAGCGCGAGTTCAAGCTGCGCGAAGGACTGATCGGCCAGTCGGCGGCCGACAAGAAGCCGATCATGCTCAAGGACGTGCCGCCCGACTTCCTGCGCATCGGCTCAGGGCTCGTGCAGGCGGCGCCGACCAATGTCAGCATCCTGCCGGCTTTGTTCGAAGACGAGGTCCGCGCGGTCATCGAACTGGCCTCCTTCGGCGAGTTCAACGAGACCCACCAGAGCTTCCTCAACCAGCTGATGGAATCGGTCGGCATCGTCTTGAACACCATCGCCGCGACCATGCGCACCGAGGGCCTCTTGAAGCAGTCGCAGCTGCTGACCCAGGAGTTGCAGGCGCGCCAGACCGAGCTCACCACCAAGCAGGAAGAGCTGCACAACACCAACGAGGAGCTGCAGGAGAAAGCGCAGCTGCTGGAAAATGAGAAGAAGCAGGTCGAGGCCAAGAATATCGAGATCGAAATGGCCCGGCGCGCGGTCGAGGAGAAGGCCGAGCAGCTCGCCCTCACCTCCAAGTACAAGTCCGAGTTCATGGCCAACATGAGCCACGAATTGCGGACCCCGCTGAACTCGCTGCTGATCCTGTCGAAGCTGCTCGCCGACAACCCGCAGGGCAATCTGAACGAGAAGCAGACCGAGTTCGCCCGCACCATCCATTCGGCGGGGTCGGACCTGCTCGTCCTGATCAACGACGTCCTCGATCTGTCGAAGATCGAATCGGGCACGGTATCGATCGAGATCAGCGAAATGCCGATGCGCAACCTGAAGCGGCACATGGAGCGGACCTTCAGCCAGCTCGCCACCGACAAGCAGCTCGAGTTCAACGTCGAGTTCGACCCCAATCTGCCCGAGACCATCCGCACCGACGACAAGCGGTTGCAGCAGATCGTGCTCAACCTGCTGTCGAATGCCTTCAAGTTCACCGCGCACGGCGGCGTCACTTTGTCGGTCAAGAGCGTGACCAGCGGCTGGAGCCCGAGCCACCCGGCGCTGCGCAACGCCGAGCAGGCGATCGAGATCGCCGTCACCGACACCGGCATCGGCATTCCCGAGGACAAGCAAAGGCTGATCTTCGAGGCGTTCCAGCAGGCCGACGGCACCACCAGCCGCAAATATGGCGGCACCGGGCTCGGCCTGTCGATCAGCCGCGAGATCGCCCGGCTGATCGGCGGCGAGCTGAAGGTCAAGTCGACGCCCGGCGAAGGCTCGACCTTCACCCTGTTCGTGCCGCTGCAGGTGGCGCAGATCCCCGCCCCCGCCGCCGCCGGCATCACTCCCGCCCGCTACGACAATAGCGGCGCCATCGTGCCCAGCGCGCTGCCGACCGGCTATGAGGTCAGCGACGACCGCGACGCGCTTGGCAACGACCCGTTCGTGCTGATCGTCGAGGACGACCCGACTTTCGCCGCGATCCTGCTCGATATGGCCCGCGACGCCGGCCTCAAGGGCGTCGTCTCGACCGCCGGCGCCGGTACCGTGGCGATGGCCCGCAAGCTCCAGCCCAATGCCATCACCCTCGATCTCGGCCTCAGCGACATCGACGGCTTCGTCCTGCTCGACTTGTTGAAGCACGACCCGGAAACCAGCCACATGCCGATCCACGTCATCTCCGGCGTCGACCGCATCGCCTCGGTGATGGGCATGGGCGCGTTTGGGGTGACCGAGAAGCCGGCCGACGACGCGACGCTGCAAAAAGTGTTCACCGACCTCAAGGCGCATGTCTCCAGGCAGAAGCCCAAGAAGCGGCGCAAGGAGCCGGCGGCCGAAGACCGGGCCGCGCCGGCGGCGCATCTGGTGCCGGAACTGGCCGGTGCCAAGATCCTCATCGTCGACGACGACATCCGCAACATCTACTCGCTGACCAGCGTGCTCGAGAGCTACGATGTCGAGGTGCTGCACGCCGAGCGCGGCAAGGACGGCATCCTGATCCTCGAGCAGACGCCGGGGATCAACGTGGCGCTCATCGACATCATGATGCCCGACATGGACGGTTATGAGACGATGCAGCAGATCCGCCAGCGCGCGCAGCTGTCGGACGTGCCGCTGATCGCCGTCACCGCCAAGGCGATGAAGGGCGACCGCCAGAAATGCCTCGACGCCGGCGCCTCCGACTACATCGCCAAGCCGGTCGACATCGATTTGTTGCTGGCATTGCTGCGCGTCTGGGTGACGCGCTCGCGGGAATCGGCGCGGCAGCCCGAGCTGGCCGGCGCGGAGGCGGCGGAGTAGATGCAGGCCAATCGCTCTCGATCGAAGTCGCCCGTGCGCCTCAAGTCGCCGGGCTATGGCGACGGGCCGCCGCGGGTGCTGGTCGTCGACGACGACGAGAAGAATTTGCTCGCCATCAGCACCGTGCTCGAGGACATCGCCGAAGTCGCCGTCGCCAAGTCGGGCGAGGAGGCGCTGCGGCATTTGCTCAAGGGCGAGTTCGCGGTCATCCTGCTCGACGTCTACATGCCGGGGATGGACGGCTACGAGACCGCCCAGGTGATCCGCGAGCGCGACCATACCAAGCGCATCCCGATCGTCTTCCTGTCGGCCGTCAACAAGGAATCCCAGCACCTCATCCGCGGCTATTCGATGGGCGCGGTCGATTATGTGTTCAAGCCGGTCGAGCCGCTGGTCCTGCGATCGAAAGTGGCGGTGTTCGTCGATCTGTTCGCCAAGACCCGCGAGATCGAGCGCAAGGCGGCGCAGGAGCAGTCCCTGCTCGACGATAACCTGCGCGCCAACACCGAGTTGCTGAAGGCCGAGCAGGACTTGCGCCGCGCCGAAGCCCAGCTGTTCCACGCCCAGAAAATGGATGCGATCGGCAAGCTCACCGGCGGCATCGCCCACGACTTCAACAATCTGCTCGCCGCGGTCATCGGCGGGCTGCGGCTGATCGAACGGCGCGCCGAATTGCCGGCATCGGCGCAGGACGTGCTCGACATGACCAAGCGCGCCGCCGAGCAGGGCACCGAGCTCGTCCGCCGCCTGCTCGCCTTCGCCCGCCGTCAGCAGCTGCAGCCAACCGGGATCGAGCTCGACGGCCTCGCCAAAGCGGTCACCGGTTTGCTCGGGCCGACGCTCGGTGGGCGCCACCAGCTCGACTGGCGCATCGGCGAGGACTTGTGGCACGCCTTCGCCGACCCGGCCCAGCTCGAGCTGGCATTGATGAACCTCGTCCTCAATGCCCGCGACGCCATGCCCGACGGCGGCTCGATCCTCATCACCGCCGACAACCGCACGGTCGATCGCGCCGAAACCGACGGGCTGGGCAAGGGCGACTATGTCGTGTTGACGGTGGTCGACGACGGCTGCGGCATTCCCGAGGAGATGATCGAGCAAGTCCTGGAGCCGTTCGTCACCACCAAGGATATCGGCAAGGGCACCGGCCTTGGCCTCAGCATGGTCTATGGTTTCGCCCGCCAGTCGAACGGCGCCTTCCGCCTGGCGAGCGAAGTCGGCAAGGGCACGCGCGCCGAAATCTGGCTGCCGCGCTCGACCGAGCCGGCGCCGGCGGCAAGCCCGAATCGGGCGCCCGCCGCCGTCAAGGTCGGCAATCCCTTGCGCGTGCTGCTGGTCGACGACCATGACGAGGTTCGCGCCAGCACACTCGGAATGCTCGAAGACCTTGGTCACAGCGTCGCCGACGCCGCCAACAGCGGCGAGGCGCTGGCGCTGCTCAACGGCTCGGCCGCCGACTGGGACTTGCTGATCACCGATTATGCGATGCCGCTGACGTCCGGCTGCGACCTGGTGCGCGAGGCCCGCAAGCGCCGCCCCGAGTTGCCGGCCTTGATCATCACCGGCTATGCCGACAGCGGCGCCATCGGCGAGCGGCCCGACGATGTCGCCATCCTCGGCAAGCCGTTCAGCCTCGAGGAATTAGCGCACATGATCGCCGTCGTCCGCCCCAGCGACGCCTCGGCTGGCGATGTCGGCCTGCCGGTCGCGTAAGGCGGCATCCTTTGGCGGCACGCCAGCGTATCTAGAGCGAGTCCAATATGGAGGTTTCGATGCGTCGATGGGTTCGCGGCCTAATTCCCGCACTGCTGCTCAGCGCCGGCTGCTCGGCGGCGGCGGCTTCCGAACGCGTCGTTCCGCCGCCCGCGACCGACGTGCCCGCCGCGGCCGGACAGAAGGTCGCGGTGCTCGCCGGCGGCTGTTTCTGGGGCCTGGAAGGCGTGTTCGAGCGGGTCAAGGGCGTCAAAAACGTCGTCTCCGGCTATGCCGGCGGCTCGCGCGCCGACGCCAGCTATGCCCGCGTCAGCAGCGAGCGCACCGGCCACGCCGAAGCGGTGCGGATCACTTACGACCCCATGATCGTGAGCTTCGGCACCTTACTGCGGGTCTATTTCTCGGTCGCGCACGACCCGACCCAGCTCAACCGCCAGGGCCCAGACAGCGGTCCGAGCTACCGCTCGGCCATCTTCCCGCAGTCGGACGCACAGAAAAGGGTGGCCGAGGCCTATATTCGCCAATTGTCGGCGGCGCATGCCTTTGCCCAGCCGATCGTCACCCGGATCGAAACCGGCGCCTTCTTCCCGGCCGAATCCTATCACCAGGATTTCATGCGCAAGAACCCGATGCACCCCTACATATTGGCCAATGACGTGCCCAAAGTGCGGGCGTTGCGGCGGTTGATGCCGACACTGGTGAAAGGTTAGCGAAAGCGGGCGATATACCAGGCCAGCGCCTCGGTAATGCCCTGATCGATCGCGTGCGTCGGCCGATAGCCGAGCAGGCGCTCCGCCTTGCCGACATCGGCCAGCGAATGGCGGACATCGCCGGCGCGGAACTCGGCGAACAGCGGCTCGTGCGCAAAATGCACTTGATGCTCGGCCAGCCCGTCGCGGATCAGCGCGAACAATTGGTTGAGGCTGGTCCTGGCCCCGGCGGCGACGTTGAACACCTCACCCTGGACGTCGTCGGGCGCCAACGCGGCGCGGATGTTGGCCTGGATGGCATTGGCGACGAAGCAGAAATCGCGGCTGGTTTCGCCGTCGCCATAGATCGTCACTTCCTCGTCCTGGATCATCGCCCGGACCCATTTCGGGATGACGGCGGCATAAGCGCCTTCCGGGTCCTGGCGCGGGCCGAAAACGTTGAAATAGCGCAGCCCGGTCGCCTTGAAGCCATAGCTGCGCTCGTAAACGCCGGCGTACAGCTCGTCGGCGAGCTTGGTCGCCGCATAGGGCGATAGCGGCTTGCCGATGCGCTCTTCGACCTTGGGCAAGGTCGGCTCGTCGCCATAGGTCGAGCTCGACGCGGCGTAGACGAACCGACCGGCGCCCGCCTGGCGCGCCGCCTCCAGCATGTTGAGGAAGCCGGTGACGTTGACGTCGTGGCTGGTCAGCGGCTCGGCCAGCGAGCGCGGCACCGAGCCGAGCGCCGCCTGGTGAAGAACGATGTCGACGCCGGCCACCGCCGCCGCGCATTCCGCGCGGTCGCGGATGTCGCCGGTGATCATGGTGAACTGGTCCGATCCGCCGGCGTCGGTCGCCTCGTCGAGGTTGCGCTGGTGGCCGGTGGCGAAATTATCGAGGCCGACGACGTTCTGGCCGGCGGCCAGCAGGCATTCGACGAGGTTGGAGCCGATGAAGCCGGCGGCGCCGGTCACCAGCCATTTCCGCGGTCGGGAGCGCAGCGTCTCAAACAGGTCGTCGGAGAGGAAGTGCATGCCCATGGCACTGGGGAGTCGGCCCAAGGCTGTCAATCGGCTTGCCTTGGCCTCGCCAGCGGCGCTAGCGCCGCTCTCGCCACCGGGGGAAGATGTTCATGCCGTCGCCAAAGCCGCTTCCAGCCATCTTGTCACGGCTTCGCCTGCCGGTCATCGGCGCGCCCTTGTTCATCGTTTCCAATCCGGCCTTGGTCATCGCCCAATGCAAGGCCGGCATCGTCGGCAGCTTCCCGGCCTTGAACGCGCGGCCGCAAAGCCAGCTCGACGAATGGATCCACGAAATAAGCGAGGCGCTGGCGGCGCACGACCGCGACCACCCTGACGCCCCGTCGGCGCCGTTCGCGGTCAACCAGATCGTCCACCGCTCGAACGACCGCTTCGAAG
>DAIPLM010000095.1:0-6945 GCA_036769205.1 Sphingomicrobium sp. | reverse complement strand
TGAGATCGAGCGCCAGACAAAGGCGCTCGCCCTGGCGCTCAAGGTCAAGGGGCTGATGAACATCCAGTTCGCGGTCAAGGGCGAGGACATCTATCTGATCGAGGTCAATCCGCGCGCCAGCCGCACCGTGCCGTTCGTCGCCAAGGCGATCGGCCGGCCGATCGCCAAGATCGCGGCGCGGGTGATGGCCGGCGAGCCTTTGTCCGCTTTCCCGCCGATCGACCGCGACATCGGCCATATCGCCGTCAAGGAGTCCGTCTTTCCCTTCGCGCGCTTTCCGGGCAGCGACCCCGTCTTGGGACCGGAAATGAAGAGCACCGGCGAAGTCATGGGAATATCGAAAGATTTCGACATCGCCTTCGCCAAATCATTGCTTGGCGGCGGGGTCCAATTGCCCGATGCCGGCACCGTCTTCATCTCGGTCAAGGACAGCGACAAGAGCCATATCCTACCGGCCGCCCGGCTGATGGCTGAATTGGGCTTCCGCATTATCGCCACCGGCGGCACCGCCGCGCATTTGGCTGAGCAGGGACTGCCGGTCGAACGGGTCAACAAGGTGGCGCAGGGCCGGCCGCACATCGTCGACCGATTGACCGACGGCGAGGTGAAATTGGTGTTCAACACCACCGAGGGCTGGCAGTCCTTGAAGGACAGCTTTTCGATCCGGGCGACGGCGTTGAACCGCAAGGTGCCCTATTTCACGACGGCGGCGGCGAGCCTGGCGGCGGCGCGGTCGATCAAGGCGATGCGCGGCCACGCGCTTGAAGTTCGCTCGCTTCAATCCTATTATTCCGCCTCCAAACACTAAACTTTCCTGCATTCCGGACCAAGGATGCGCCGCATGTGCCGGGCGCGGGGACCGGCTTTTGAGCGAAGGGGTTGAAGACCATGGCGAGCGAGAAGGTGCCGATGCTGGCCGAGGGCCACCGTCATCTCAGCGACGAGCTGCGGCGTCTCAAGATGCACGAGCGGCCAGCGATTATCGAGGCGATCGAGGTCGCCCGCGCTCATGGCGATCTAAGCGAAAATGCCGAATATCACGCCGCCAAGGAGCGCCAAGGCCATGTCGAGGCGACCATCGCCGACCTCGAGGACAGCCTGTCGCGGGCGATGGTCATCGACCCAACGACCCTTTCGGGCGACAAGGTGGTGTTCGGCGCCACCGTCACTCTGGTCGACGAGGAATCGAAGAAGGTTCGCTACCAGCTCGTCGGCCAGGTTGAGGCGGACGCGCGGGTTGGCCGGATCAGCTATAATTCGCCGCTCGGGCGGGCGTTGATCGGCCGCCAGAAAGGCGAGGAGGTCGAGGTCTCGACCCCGTCCGGCGAGCGTTATTACGAAATCGCCAAGGTCGAGTTCCTCTGAGGGGCGTGGCGCCGCGCCCGACCGCCACTTTGGCGTTGACGGCGGTCACCGCCGCCGCGTTTTTCATCATCACGCTCGGTGGCTGGACGGAGCAGGCGTCGCTCGGGCTCGGCTTCATGCCGGCGCGGCTGAGCCTGGACGTGCCGTGGCCGGCGCTGCCGGTGTGGCTGACGCCCTTGAGCGCCACCCTGGTCCATGGCGGCTTCTTCCATCTCGCGCTCAACCTGCTGTTGCTCGTCTGGTGCGGGCGCGAGGTCGAGCGCGTCCTCGGGCCGGGGCCGCTTTTGCTGCTCTATGTCGCCGGGGCTTATGCGGCGGCGGCGGGCCAATATGTGCTCGAGCCGATGGCGCAGGTGCCGATGGTCGGCGCCTCGGGGGCGATCAGCGCGCTGATCGGCGCCTTCGCCCTGAGCTTCAGCAAGCCGAAGCCGCTGGTCCGCTCGTTCCGCCTCAATCGGATGCTCAACACATTGTGGATCCTGGCCGCCTGGATCATCCTGCAATGGATGACCGCCTATCTGATGGGCATGCAGGGCGTACTGGTCGCCACCGGCGCCCATGTCGGCGGTTTCCTGGCCGGAATCCTGTTGCAGAAGCCGTTGCTGCTCTGGCGCTACCGTCAGGCCTAAGCGTTGGTTTTGGGGCGGGCGATGCCGTCGGCATCGGGCTCCAGCAGCCGGTGCAAATGGACGACGACATATTTCATCTCGGCATCGTCGACGGTGCGTTGGGCGGCGCCGCGCCAGGCGTCTTCGGCCGCCGCATAGCTGTCGAACAGGCCGACGAAATCGACCTTGTCGAGATCGACGAACTCGAGGCCCTGCGGGTCCTTGACCCGTCCGCCGAACACCAGGTGAAGCTTGCTCATCGCCGGCTCGCTACCAACACTTGCCCGTTCGAGTCGAGCTACTCCTGGCCGCGCAGGGTCGAGACCGCCGCTTCGGCCGAGACCTTGGCGGCGTCGCCGGCGCCTTCGAGGATCGAGCGCAATGTCTCGCTGCCCTTGTCGCGGGTCAGGCCGAGCTCGTCGAGGCGGGCCTCGCCGGCGTCCCTGGCGGCGTTGACGGCATCGCCGGCGCGGTCCTTGATGCGGCCGGCGACCGGGCCGAGCAATTCGCGCTCCTTGCGCGATGCAGGGATGAGGGCCGCCAGCACCGCCCCGACGGCCAGCCCGCCGGCGAGCGCCAGCAAGGGCGCCTCCTCAATGCCGCCGCCGGCCTTGCGGCGGGCACTGTCATAATTGGCGATGGCCCGCGTCCGCGGGGTCTGGCTGTCGCTGCTCGATCCAGTCTGTTTGGTAACCATTACGCGTCCTCCGATCTCTTCTTCCTGCGTTTCGGCGCTGGCTTTGGCGTCATGACGTCAGCCGCGCGCCCGAACAAATTGATGAGCGGCTCGCGGGCGAGGAACAGAGCGATGGCGGCGACGACTCCGCCGGCCGCGTAGGGCCGCTTCCTCACCGCATCGACCGCTTCCTCGGCAAGGTCGGCGCCCTTGCCCTTGGCAGCGCCCCAGGCATCGCGGGTGAGCTTGCCCGGCTCGAGCCGATGCTGGAGCAATTTCGCCGTGCCGAGCAATTGCGCGCGCGAGCGATCGACCTCGATCCGCGCCGCTGCGACCTTGGCGTCGGTCATCGTTTGCCTTTCAGCCGATTGATCGCCAGCCAGCCGAGCAACGCGGCCGCGCCGCCGGCAACCAGCACCGCCACCAGCCCGCCGCCGAGCGCGCCGATCAGCGGCGCCAGCGCCAACGCGATGGTGACCGCCAGCACCGTCACCGCCGCCTGCGCGAACAGCAAGGCGGTGAACAGCAGGATCGCTGGGACCTTGTACGCTTCAGCCTTGGCCAGAGCCTGCGCCTTGGCGAGGTCGACCTCGGCCTTGGCATAGGCCTTGCCCTCGTCGATCAGCTGATGGACGACCTCGCCGATCGGCCGCTCGTCCTCTGGCTCCTGCATCGGCTCATTGGCGGGCTTGAGCATCAGGCGTCGTCGTCCCGGCCGCGGGCGTCGTCGAAGCCGCTCTTGACCAGCCGCGCCAAGGCGAAGCCGACGATCGCCGCGCCGGCAAGCGCCACGCCCGGGCTCTTGCGGACGAAATTGCGGGTGTCGTCGATCAATTGGTCCGGGTCCTTCGAGGCGAGGCTGTTGGCGACGTCCTCGATGGCGCCGGCGGCCTTGCGGGCATAATCGCCATATTCGGCGCCGAGCCGTTCATCGAGGCCCGACGCGGTGTCGCCGACCAGCTTCGAGACATTGGCGAGCGCCTCGCTTGAGCGCTCCAGCCCCTGGCCGACGAGGCCGCGGGTCTTGTCGGCGGCCTGGCCGGCGATCTTGCCGCGGCCTTCGCGCACCTTTTCCAGCACGCGGTCACGTTTCCTTGGCTCACGCACGATCAACTGCTCCTCATTCTCGCTAGTCACGCCGGCCCCGGAAACCACGGTGTCGGTGCCTTCGGGAAGCTCTTTCTGGTCCGCCATTAAAGTCCTCCTTGCTCTTGCCCCGATGAACCCCCGATTTGCCGCCCCTGTTCCGGCGTCGGGCTGGAAAGTTGCGCGGCTCGACCCGCGCCGATAGACGCGGGCCACCGCCACAATAACACGGAACCGGAACGACTCCATGACCGCGATCGTCGATATTCACGCCCGCACCATCCTCGACAGCCGCGGCAACCCGACGGTCGAGGTCGACGTGACGCTGGAGGATGGCTCGCTGGGGCGCGCGGCGGTGCCGTCCGGCGCCTCGACCGGCGCGCATGAGGCGGTCGAGCTGCGTGACGGGGACAAGACGCGCTGGGGCGGCAAGGGGGTCGGCAAGGCGGTGGCCGCCGTCAACGGCGCCATCGCCGACACCATCCTTGGCTTCGAGGCCGAGGACCAGGCCGAGATCGACGCCGCGATGATCGACCTCGACGGCAGCGACAACAAGGGCCGGCTCGGGGCTAACGCCATCTTGGGAGTCAGCCTGGCGGTGGCGAAGGCAGCGGCGGATGCCCGCGGGCTGCCGCTTTACCGCTATGTCGGCGGGGTGGATTCGACGCTGCTGCCGGTGCCGATGATGAACATCTTGAACGGCGGCGCCCATGCCGACAATGGGATCGATTTCCAGGAATTCATGGTCATGCCGATTGGGGCGGACAGTTTCTCGGAGGCTCTGCGTTGCGGTGCGGAAATCTTCCATGCGCTGAAGAGCGCGCTCCACGCCAAGGGCCTGTCAACCTCGGTTGGCGACGAGGGCGGATTCGCACCTAACATCGCCTCGGCCCGGGCGGCGCTGGATGTCATTGGCGAAGCGGTCGCAGCGGCGGGTTACAATCTGGGCGGCGACGTCATGATCGCCCTCGATTGCGCGGCGTCGGAATATTTCAAGGACGGCCGCTACCGGATGACGGGCGAGGGGCTGGACCTGACACCGGATGAAAACGCGAACTTTCTCGCTGCCCTGGCCGCTGACTATCCGATCGTCTCGATCGAGGACGGCATGGGCGAGGACGACATGGCCGGCTGGAAGGCGCTGACCGACATGCTCGGCGCCACCCACCAATTGGTCGGCGACGATCTGTTCGTCACCAACACGACGCGCCTCGCCCAGGGCATCAAGGACGGGATCGCCAATTCGATTTTGGTCAAGGTCAACCAGATCGGGACATTGACCGAGACCATCGCCGCCGTCCGCCTGGCGCAATCCTCGGGCTATACCGCGGTGATGTCGCACCGCTCCGGCGAGACCGAGGATTCGACCATCGCCGACCTCGCGGTCGCCTTGGCATGCGGCCAGATCAAGACCGGCAGCCTCGCCCGCTCCGACCGCACCGCCAAGTACAACCAGCTGCTGCGGATCGAAGAGGAGCTTGGCGATGCGGCGCGCTATGCGGGGCGCGGGGCGTTGAAACGCTAAAATCCACGCGAATCTCCTTGATTCCCAAGCCGCTTTCTGATTCTGTATCGAAATGGGAAGGGGCAACCGACGTCTTGGGCTAATCCGCCGCGCGGCCTTGCCGGGGCTGGCAGTGGTCGTCGTCGGCACCTTTGCCGGCCATGCCGTCGCCGGGCCCAACGGCTTGCTCGCCTGGGGCGGTTATCACCACGATTTGGCCGAGCGTAAAATTGAGCTTGCCAGCCTCGAGGCGGAGCGCGACCGCCTGCGCCATCGCTCGGCCTTGCTCAACCCGAAGAAGGCCGATCCCGACCTCGCCGACGAGATGGTTCGCAAGGACCTGGGGCTGGTCCGCCCCGATGAGGTTATCTTGCCCCTCGAGTAGGGGTTTGTCCGGTTGCCGCCTTGGCCCGGCGATCCTATAGCGCCACCCACAACGATAAAGACCGGAGAGGCTTGTGGCGCGAACCGCCAAGAAGGCCGCCATCAGGCAGGCGGCGCCGAAGAATCCCAATCGGGCCAAGGCGGCCGCGTCGCCGACATCGAATCGAGAGCGCCCGGCCGACCCGCGGCCGTTCGAGGCGAGCAAGGACGAGTTGCTCGATTTCTACAAGCAGATGCTGCTCATCCGCCGCTTCGAGGAAAGGGCGGGGCAGCTCTATGGCCTCGGCCTGATCGGCGGCTTCTGCCACCTCTACATCGGCCAGGAAGCGGTCGCGGTCGGGCTGCAGAGCGCGATGACGGTCGGCAAGGACAGCGTCATCACCGGCTATCGCGACCATGGCCACATGCTGGCCTATGGCATCGACCCCAAGGTGATCATGGCCGAGCTGACCGGCCGCGAAGCCGGCATTTCGAAGGGCAAGGGCGGATCGATGCACATGTTCAGCGTCGAGCATGGCTTCTACGGCGGCCACGGCATTGTCGGCGCCCAGGTCAGCCTCGGCACCGGCCTCGCCTTCGCGCACCGCTACAAGGAGGACGGCGGCGTCTGCCTAACCTATTTCGGCGACGGCGCCGCCAATCAGGGCCAGGTCTATGAAAGCTTCAACATGGCGAAGCTGTGGGATCTGCCGGTGATCTACGCGATCGAGAACAACCAATATGCGATGGGCACGTCGCTCGAGCGGTCGGCGTCCGAGCCTTTGCTCTACAAGCGCGGCGAGAGCTTCCGCATCCCCGGCATCCAGGTCAACGGCATGGACGTGCTGGCGGTGCGCGGGGCGGCGGAAGAGGCGCTGGCGTGGACGAGGGCCGGCAAGGGCCCGATCATCCTCGAGTTGATGACTTACCGTTATCGCGGCCATTCGATGTCCGATCCGGCCAAATACCGGACGCGCGAGGAAGTCCAGGATTACCGCGAGCATCGCGACCCCATCGACCATGCCGCCAAGGCGCTGGAGGCGATGGGCGTCAAGGAGGATGAGCTCAAGGCAATCGACAAGGACATCAAGGCGATCGTCGTCGAAGCCGCCAAATATGCTGAAGAAACGCCTGAGCCCGACGCGGCCGAATTGTATACCGACGTGCTGGTGGAGTCCTACTGATGGCGATCGAGCTGAAAATGCCGGCTTTGTCGCCGACCATGGAAGAGGGCACGCTGGCGAAATGGCTGGTCAAGGAAGGCGATGATATTAAGTCGGGCGACATTCTGGCCGAGATCGAGACCGACAAGGCGACGATGGAGTTCGAGGCGGTCGATGAGG
>DAIPLM010000094.1:1506-6957 GCA_036769205.1 Sphingomicrobium sp. | reverse complement strand
GGCGCGGTTCCCAACCTCAACATCGTCCAGGGCCGCGGCTCGTCCAATGCGATGAATATCTACATCCGCGGCGTCGGCCAGCCCGATGCGCTGCAGACGTTCGACCCCGCCGTCGGCGTCTATGTCGACGATGTCTATCTGTCGCGTATCCGCGGCACTCAGCTCGACCTGCTCGACATCGAGCGGATCGAGGTGCTGCGCGGCCCGCAGGGCACGCTTTACGGCAAGAACACCATAGGCGGCGCGCTGAAGGTGGTCACCCGCCGCCCTGGTGACACGTTCCGCGCCAGCGGCTCGCTGGCGATCGGCAGCTACAACCAGTTCGAAGCCAAGGGCGCCGTCTCCGGCCCGATCGGCGGCGGCATCTCGCTCGGGGTCGCCATCCTGAAATCCGTGCGCGACGGCTATGTCGAGGACGAGCTCAACGGCCGCGAATATAACGACAAGGACACGACCGCCGTGCGCGGCGACGTCGCCATCAGGCCCAGTGATCGCCTGCGCATCGACCTCAGCGCGGATTACAGCTGGGACGATTCCGCGATGACCGTCGGACAGCCGCTCAACGACCTGACGACCCTCTTCACCCCGGCTTTCGGGACCATCCTGCCGGTCGGCAACAAGGAATCGGACGGCTACGACTTCACGGCCCAGATTTCGCCGGACTTGCCGAACACGACGAAGCTCAAGCATCGCGGCGTGTCCGGGACCGTTGCCTATGATGTGACGGATGCGATCACGCTTAAGTCGATCACCGCCCTGCGCAAGCTCGACACCGATGACTTCATCGATATCGACGCGTCCATCTGGAACACCGGCGACGTCTTCGTCGGCGTCGACCAGAAGCAATTCAGCCAGGAATTCCAGGCGCTGTACAATGGCGAGCGCTTGTCCGGCGTCGCCGGCCTCTATTATCTCCATGAGCGGATCAAATCGCACCAGGAAGCCTATGGCTCCGATTTGCTGCGCTTCAGCCCGTTGGTTGCGCCGGTCGCATTCTTGCGGACGATCGATGATGACCTGGACACCAAGAGCTACGCCGCGTTCGCCAACGGCACCTACGCCGTCACGCCGTCGATCAACCTGTCGGCCGGCATCCGCTACACCCACGAATCGAAGGACTATGGCCGTTCGACGACCCGTTTCCTGGGTGGCGCCGTGCTCGACGTCTATCCCTTTTCGCCGAAGGACAGCTGGAACGACTGGTCGCCGATGGTGTCCGTCGACTGGCATGCGACCGAAAACATCATGCTCTACGCCAAGGCATCGAAGGGCTTTAAGTCTGGCGGCTTCAATGGCCGTGCGAACGATCCGACCGGCCTGGAATCCACCGAGTATAATCCGGAAACGGCCTGGTCATACGAAGCTGGCGTCAAGAGCCGCCTGTTCGATCAGTTGACCCTGAACGCCACCGTCTTCCACAGCGACTATAAGGATTTCCAGGCGCGCGTCGGTGGGACCGGCGAACCCGATCCGATCCTGCATTTGCCGACGCCGCTGCTGTCGGTGCTGAACGCCGGCAAGCTCAGGATTCGCGGCGCCGAACTGGAGGCGGCGTGGACCCCCGTCAATGGACTCTTGCTCGACGGGCAGATTGGCTACCTCGACGCCGAATATAAGGAGTTCGACGACACTCGCTTCCCGAATGGCAGCCGCGCGTTCCAGACGCCGGCGTTCAGCCCGAAATGGACCTTGCGTGGCGGTGCCCAATATAGCTTCCCACTCGGCAATGTCGGCCAGATCACGCTCGGCGGCCAGGCGCGGTACAAGAGCCGCACGGCGCTGGCCGTCGACAATACCTTCATCCTCTATCCGCCGGCTCCGGGGGCCCCGACCGGGGGTCTAGGCACCACAACCGAAGTGTCTGGCCTGTTCCAGAAGAGCTATTGGCTGGCCGACGCCCGCATCGTCTGGGAGGATGTCGGCAAGCATTTCGCGCTCGGCCTCTACGGCAACAATCTGTTCGACAAGGAATATAAGACCGACGCCCAGGAATTCTCGTCGGTGGGCAGCATCCGCACGGTCTATTACGGCGCCCCGCGCACCTTCACCCTGCGGTTCACCGCGCGGTACTGAGGCGCTTCATGGCCGCGTATCGCGAGCGGCGGTGGACGTCGCGCGACGGGCTGGCGTTGTTCGCCCGCGACTATGCCAGCGGCGACGGGGAGGAGAGCCTTCCCGTCGTCTGCCTGCACGGCCTGACCCGCAATTCGAAGGATTTCGAGGACGTGGCGCCGCGGATCGCGGCGACCAGGCGGCGAGTGATTGCCCCCGACGTGCGCGGACGGGGCCTGTCGGCCTGGGATCCCAACCCGAGCCATTATCATCCCAAGGTCTATGCGGCCGACGTCGCCGCGCTGCTCGACATGCTCGGCATCCACCAAGCGATCTTCCTCGGCACCTCGATGGGCGGCATCATCACCATGATGCTGGCCGCCCGCCGCCCGAAACTGGTGGCCGCCGCCATCCTCAACGATGCCGGTCCGGAAATCGCGCCGGAGGGGGTGGCCAGGATCCTGAGCTACGCCGGCAAGGGCGCCGCGATCGATAATTGGCGGGACGCGGCCGATTACCTCCGCCGGACCAACGGCGCCGCGCTGCCGGCGTTCACCGACAGCGACTGGGACCGCTTTGCCCGTCGCACCTTCCGCGACGGCGCCGACGGGCCCCAGCTCGATTATGATCCCGCCATTTCGGCTGTTCTCGCCCGGCCCGGCCGGTTGACCACGTTCATCGCCCGGCTGCTGTTTCGCCGACTGGCGCGGGGGCGGCCGACCTTGCTTCTGCGCGGCGAATTGTCGGACCTGATCACCGCCGCCATCGCCGCCCGCATGGCCAAAGCGGCGCCGTCGCTGGAAATCGTCGTGGTGCCCAACGTCGGCCACGCGCCGACGCTCGAAGAGCCGGCGGCGGTTGACGCCATCGACCGATTCCTGCGAACCATGAAGTGACGCTTTGCCGGAAGGGCGCGTGACCATGGTTCAGCCTGTCCCCAGCCGCGCCGTCCAGTCCCGCCTGCTGCTCTTCCTTTTGCTCGCCTACATCCTCAATTTCCTCGACCGCCAGATCCTCGGCATCCTCGCTCAGCCGATCAAGGCCGACCTCAACTTGAGCGACGCCCAGTTCGGTGCCGTCGGCGGCCTTGCCTTCGCGCTTCTCTATTCGGTGCTGGCGGTGCCGCTGGCCCTGCTCGCCGACCGCACCCGCCGCAGCTGGGTGATCGCCGGCTCGCTGGCGGTGTGGAGCGGCTTCACCGCGCTTTGCGGCACCGCCGTCAGCTACGCGCAATTGTTCCTGTTCCGGCTCGGCGTCGGCGTCGGCGAGGCGGGCGGGGTTGCCCCGTCTTATGCCCTGATCGCCGATTATTTCGAGCCGGCCCGCCGTGCCCGCGCCTTGGCTATTTACTCGCTTGGCGTTCCCCTCGGGCTCGCCGGTGGGACCTTGGCCGGCGCCTACATCGCCTCGTGGATCGACTGGCGCGCTGCCTTCGTGGCGATGGGCCTGCTCGGCCTGCTGCTGGCGCCGGTGATGCTGATCTTCGTCCGCGATTTGCCAAAAGCGCAAACGGACCGCGTGGTCGCCGAGCCCTTGTTGCGGACTTTCCCGATCGTCGCCCGCAAGCCAGCCTTCTGGCTGATGGCCGCCGCCGCCTCGTGCAGCTCCTTGTGCGGCTATGGTCTCGCCTTGTGGACGCCGTCGATCCTGATCCGCAGCTTCGGCCTCGACCTGCTCGGCACCGCCCATTTCTTCGCTTCCCTGCTGCTCATCGGCGGCACCATCGGCGTCCTTGCCGGCGGCTGGCTGGCCGACCGCCTCGGCACTACCGACCGCGGCTGGTACGCCAAGCTGCCGGCAATCGCCTGGCTGGTCACCGCCCCGACCTTTGCCATCGGCTTGCTGGTTTCGGACCTGCGTTTGTCCTGGCTGTTCCTGCTGATCCCCAACGCCCTCAATATCCTGTGGCTGGGGCCGGTAGTGACGGCGGTGCAGCATCTGGTTCCCCGCCGCATGAGGGCGACCGCGTCCGCCAGCTTCCTTTTGATCAACAATCTGATCGGTCTTGGCGTCGGGCCGCTATTGATGGGCGCGATCTCCGATTGGCTGAAAGCCAGCCAGGGCATCGAGGCGCTGCGCTACGCCGCCGTCGGCTGCCTGAGCTTCTATTTGCTCGCCGCCTTGCTGATGATGTTCGCCATAAAGCGTTTGCGCATCGATTGGGTGGATGACGTCTGACGCACCTGTCGCGCTCATGAACGGCGGAACGACGGTGGCCGGCGGCCGTTTTTGCACTCCAGAAGGAGATTTCCCATGCGCAAGTGGATGCTTGCGGCGAGTGCCGCGGCGCTCGCTTTTTCGGCTCCGGCGCTCGCCGACAAGGGCGGCCATGGCGGCGGCCACGGCGGCGACAAGGCGCAGCAGGCCCAGAACAAAGGCGGCGGCCAAGCCAAGGCCAACCGCGGCGGCAACGACGCCAAGGGCCACGGCCAGCAGAAGATGGTCGCCCGCGGCCAGGGCCATGGCGGCGACAAGGCGCGCGGCAACGACCGCGCCGAGCCGAAGCGGGTCAAGGAGGCCCGCAAGGCCGATCGTCACGAAGATCGCGACTTGGCCAAAGCCATCGATTCGCGCGGCGACCGCGACCGCGTCCGGGTCGTCGACCTCGACCGCGACGGTTTCGTCCCGCGCTGGGGTGAGCGCGGCTTTGCCCGCGGCTTCACCGACGGCTGCCCGCCAGGACTGGCGAAGAAGGACAATGGCTGCCTGCCCCCGGGCCAGGCTAAAAAACTGGTTGGCACCATCCTGCCGGCCGCCTTCCGGACGAACGCGCTCAGCGGCCCCTATCGCGACTGGTACCGCGACAACGACCGCTTCTTCTACCGGATGGGCGGCGACGGCCTCATCTATCGGGTCAACCGCTCTAACAGCCTGATTGACGCGCTGATCCCGGCCAGCCTCAACGATTACGGCTATTATCCGGTCGGCATGACCTATCCGTCGCCGTATAATTTCTACAACGTGCCGGTGCAGTACAGCAGCTATTGGCCCGCCAACGGCCCCTATGACTACCGCTATGGCAATGGCGCGATCTACCAGGTCAATCCGCAGACCAGCATGATCCAGTCGATCGTCGCTTTGCTGGCGGGCGACCTCGCGGTCGGCCAGCCGCTGCCGGTCGGCTACAGCGCCTACAACGTGCCGTTCGCCTATCGCGATCAATATTACGACACGCCGAACGACTGGTACCGCTACAATGACGGCTACATCTATCGGGTCGACCCGACGACGCAGCTGATCACGGCGGTGATCCGCGCACTCGTCTAGTTCGCGTTCCAGCATTCATCGGGCGGGCCCGTCAGCATCGGGCCCGCCGCCAAGAAGGGAGACGCACCATATGCGCCTGACCAAATCGATCCTGCTCGGCGTCGCCGCCACCGTGGCGCTCGCCGCCTGCGA
>DAIPLM010000094.1:0-1406 GCA_036769205.1 Sphingomicrobium sp. | reverse complement strand
TGCCCGGCACCATCCTCGTCGCCGACATCGGCAAGGCGATCGACAACGGCAAGGGCAAGGCGGTGCTGGCGACCATGGGCGGCGGCACCCTGACCGCGACCAGGGACGGCGACGCCATCGTCCTTACCGACGGCGCCGGCGGCACGGTGCGCATTGCCAAGGCCGACGACAAGCGCTCCAACGGCGTCATCCATCATGTCGACGGGGTTCTGAAGCCCAGCTGATTTTCCTGTCGCTTGCCACTGGCGGCGCGCAATCGGCTCGTTATAACGGCGATGCGGGCCGCGGCGGGTGCTGCCGGGGTCTTCCCAAGGGGCAAGGAACGAGAGCGGCATGAAGGCGACGATCGAGCGGGCAACCCTGTTGAAGAGCCTCGGCCACGTCCAGTCGGTGGTCGAGCGGCGCAACACCATCCCAATCCTCTCCAATGTCCTCATCGAGGCGCGCGACGACGGCTCGATCCGGCTGATGGCGACCGACCTCGACTTGCAGGTCGACGAGAGCGTCCCGGCCCAGGTGACCCAGGCCGGCGCCACCACCGTCCCCGCCCACACTTTCTTCGAGATCGTCCGCAAGCTTCCCGAGGGCAGCCAGGTCGAATTGGCCGCCGCCGAGGGCAAGATGCAGGTCGTCGCCGGCCGCTCGCGGTTCAACCTGTCGACTTTGCCGCGCGACGATTTCCCGGTGATCGCCGAGGGCGAGCTGCCGACCCGCTTCGAGCTGCCCGCCGCGACGCTGCGCCAGATCATCGACAAGACCCGCTTCGCCATCTCCAGCGAGGAAACCCGTTACTATCTGATGGGCATCTTCCTCCACGTCGCCGACGACAAATTGAAGGCGGCGGCGACCGACGGCCACCGCCTGGCGCGGGTCACCGTCGACCGGCCCGAAGGCGCCGAGGGCATGCCCGACATCATCATCCCCAAGAAATGCGTCGGCGAATTGCGCAAATTGCTCGACGAGGTCGAAGGCACGGTCGAGGTTTCGCTGTCGCCGACCAAGGTCCGCTTCGGGCTCGGCAGCGCCATTTTGACCAGCAAGCTGATTGACGGCACCTTCCCCGATTACAACCGGGTGATCCCTACCGCCAACGACAAGCTCTTGAAGCTCGACCCCAAGAGCTTCTCGGCCGGCGTCGACCGCGTCGCCACCATCGCCTCCGAGAAGACCCGCGCGGTCAAAATGAGCGTCGACCGCGACAAGGTGACCTTGTCTGTCACCTCGCCTGAAAGCGGCACCGCCACCGAGGAAATCGCCGCCGATTACGGCAGCGACAATATCGAGATCGGCTTCAACGCCCGCTACCTCCTCGACATCCTCCACGAGATCGAGGGCGACACGGTCGAGGTCCATCTGGCCGACGCCGCCGCGCCGACGTTGCTGCGCGAGAACGACGCTAGCCCGGC
>DAIPLM010000093.1:0-7013 GCA_036769205.1 Sphingomicrobium sp. | reverse complement strand
GTCGCCCAGCGCCGACAGCCCCTGGGCGAGGAAATTGCCGACGCCTTCGCCGGCATCCGCCAGATTCGGCCGGGTGACGCAGAAGCGCGAGCCCTTGATGGCGAACTGGAAGCCGTCCGGGACCGCCTTGGCCCAATTGGCCCAGCTTTGCGGGCTCTGGCGGCCGTAGAAGGTTGCGTTGATATCGATCGCCCCGAACTGCCCCGCGGCAAATTCGAGCTCGCGCGACTGGGCGAGGCCGTCGGGATAGAAGGTCCCGCGCCACGGCGGATAGGTCCAGCCGCCGATACCGACGCGGATTGACGGGTCGCTCACACCGGCCTCAACGCCGGTTCGCCCGGATCGATGCTATTGCGCCGGTGGGGCGGCCGCCGGCCCCGGCGTGATGACATCCTCGAGCGCCTTCCAGCTGCCATCGGCGGCTTTGCGATAGACCGTGAGATAGCTGCCCGATTCGGTCTTGGGCTTCTTCGTTTCCGGGTCGGTGTAGGTCATCGTGTAATGGCCGCGGCTCGCGGCTAGCTCGCCGGAGTTGGCGACGGTGATCCGGTCGCTGGCGAATTCCACTTTCAGCGCCGGGTCGGCGGCGACGGCATCGAGCATCGCCCGTCGAGCCGATGCATGAGTGGCAAGCGCCACCCCTGGATTGGCGATGGCCCCGTCGTCGTCATATTGTGCGGCCAACGCATTTGCGTCGTGCCTGTTGTACGCCTCCATCCAGCCTTTTTCGGTGGCGCGAATCGCGGCTTCTTCCTTGGCGGTGTCGCCGTTCGTGATCGAGCTCGAATTGCAGCCGGCGACGCCCACCGCCAGCGCCAGGATCAATACCGTGGATGCTCTCATGATTGCCTCCCCACCGTATGCTCGTGCACGAGTCGGTGTGGAGGCGAAACAACCACCGCTAGGGCGGTGAAGCAAGCGGGTTCAGGCCCTTGGCAGGAAGCGCTCGGCGATCTCGCGCGCCAGCCGGGTCGGCCGCAGCGAGTCGGCATCGAGGCAACACCAGGTGCTTTTGACCTCGGCCAGCACGTCCTCGCCACGCTTGATGACGGTGGTGAACAAGGCCCGGGCGCCCTCGAGCTTGTCGGCGATGACGTCGGCGACGACAATGTCGTCGAGAAACGTCGGCCGGCGATAGCTGATCTCATGCTTGAGCGCGACCCACAGGTGGCGAGCGACGGCGTCGGGCGGGGCGAGGCTTTCCCAATAACGGATGACCGCTTCCTGCACCCATTTCAGATACACGCTGTTGTTGACATGGCCCATGTGGTCGATGTCGTCCGGCCTTATGCCGATCGGATAATGATAGGCCTGGATCATGGTTGGACCATGGGCGCTACTGACAATCCTGTCAATTACAGTCACTTGAGTTGGCTGTCCTTGCTCCCCCGGCGGTTGATCGCCGAGTGGACGATGGCCTTGTCGCGCTCCGACTGGCAGGCGACGCAGGTGCGGACGCCGGGAAGCGCCTCGCGCCGTCGCTTGGGGATCGGCTCGCCGCAATCGTCGCAATCCTCGGCGGCCTCGCCGGCGGGCATGCGCAGGCGGGCGGCGGCGATGGCGTCCTTCACCGTGTCGTCGATCTGGTCCTGAACCGCGCCGTCGCGCGTCCATCCGCCGGCCATTGGCGTCTCCTCAGCTAGTCAATATTGGAAGGGCGATGGAGTTCCGCAACATCGTCGTGCTGACCGGCGCAGGCATCAGCGCCGACAGCGGCCTCGCCACCTTCCGCGGCGCCGATGGGCTATGGGAGGGCCATCGGGTCGAGGACGTGGCAACTCCGGAAGCCTACGCCCGCGACCCGGCACTGGTGCACCAATTCTATGACGCCCGGCGGGCGCGGCTAAGCGAGGTCGAGCCCAATGCCGCCCATCGGGCGCTGGCGCGGCTCGACGCGGAATGGCCCGGAGAGTTGCTGATCGTCACCCAGAATGTCGATGACTTGCACGAGCGGGCGGGGGCCAATCGGCTGCTGCATATGCATGGTGAGCTCGCGAAGGGGTGGTGCCTTGCCTGCGGCGAGCGGTTCCCGTGGCAGGGGCCGATGTCCCCGTCTACCGTTCGTCCTGAGCCTGTCGAAGGACTGCATTTTTCTCGCGATGCTTCAGAAGGACAGCCCTTCGACAAGCTCAGGACGAACGGGTCTGTTAATGCATGCCCATCTTGCCAAGCAGTCGGCCAGATCCGTCCCGACATCGTCTGGTTTGGCGAGATGCCATACGAGATGGAGCGGATCGAGGATGCGCTAAGGGGTGCGGACCTGTTCGTCTCGATCGGCACTTCGGGCGCGGTCTATCCCGCCGCCGGCTTCGTCCAGACAGCCCGCTATTGCGGCGCCCACTGCATCGAGATTAACCTGGAGCCGAGCCAGGGGAGCATCTTCTTCGACGAAATCCGGATGGGCCGCGCCGCCGAACTCGTGCCGGCGTGGGTGGAGGAGATGCTGGCCTAGTCCGCCCACTCCAGCCCGATCTCGCGGTACAACCCGCGGTCCTCGTCCCAGCGCGGATTCACTTTGACGTGCAGGAACAGGTGGACCTTGCGGCCGATATGTTCGGCGATGGCTTCGCGCGCGGCCTGACCGATGGCTTTCAGCCGCGACCCGCCTTTGCCCAGCACGATCGCCTTCTGGCTGTCGCGCTCGACCAGGATCTGCTGGTGGATGACGGTCGAGCCGTCGTTGCGGTCCTCCCATTTCTCGGTCTCGACCGCGGAGGCGTAAGGCAGCTCGGCGTGGAGCTGGAGATAGAGCTGCTCGCGGGTCAGCTCGGCGGCGACCATGCGGTCGGTGGCGTCGGACAATTGGTCGTCGGGGAAATGCCACGGGCCTTCGGGCATGGCGGCGGCGAGGTGACGCTTCAAATCGGGGACGCCGTCGCCGTTGGTCGAGGAGACCATGAACACCGCTTCGGGTTTCAGCCGCTCGGCCAAGCGGGCAGCGAATGTGAGAAGATCGTCCTTGCTGGCGATATCGACCTTGTTGAGGACGAGGACTTTGGGTTCGTGGCGCCGCTCGACCTCGGCCAACATTGCCTCGACCCGCTGGCCGAGCTTGGCGGCGGCGTCGATCACCAGCACCACCCGGTCGGCGCCCTCGGCGCCTTCCCAGGCGGCGGCGACCATCGCCCGGTCGAGCCGGCGGCTGGGGGCGAAGATGCCGGGCGTGTCGACCAGCAGGATCTGCGCCTCGCCGTCGATGGCGATGCCCATCAGCCGGGCGCGGGTGGTCTGCGCCTTGGGGCTGACGATCGCGACTTTCTGGCCGACGAGGGCATTCACCAAAGTCGACTTGCCGGCGTTGGGCGCGCCGAGCACCGCCACCAGGCCGCAGCGCTGGCTCATTGCATTTGCCCGAGCAGAGCCGATGCCGCCGCGGTCTCGGCTTCCTGCTTGTTGGCACCGTCGGCTTCCGCCTCGCCGCCGCCCTTGATCGCGACCCGGATGCGGAAGGTCGGGGCGTGGTGGAGGCCGGTGCGGCTGACCAATTCATAATGGGGCGGCGCCAGCCCGCGGTCGGCGGCCAGCTCCTGCAGCGCCGACTTGGGATGCTGCGGCGCGCCTTTCTGGCTGTCGACATAGGGCGCCCAAGCGGAGCGGATGAAGGCTTTGGCGGCATCGATCCCGGAATCGAGGAACAAAGCGCCGATCAGCGCCTCGACGACATCGCCGACGACATTGTCGCTTTCGCTGGCGCGGTCCTCGCGGGCCTGCTTGCCGAGCCGGATATGGCCGGGGACGCCGAGTGCCCGGCCGACCTCGGCGCAGGTCTCCCGCGACACCAAAGCGTTGAAACGCTTCGACATCTGCCCCTCGGGCTCGTCCGGAAAGCGTTCGAACAGCCAGGCGGCGATGACCAGGCCAAGCACCCGGTCGCCGAGAAACTCCAGCCGGTCATAGCTGTCGCGGCCGACGCTGGCATGGGTGAGCGCGCGCTCGAACGGCTTGAGGTCGGACGGGGCCCGGCCGAAGGTCTGCTCCAGAAACGTCGTCAATTCGCTCACGGGCGGTAATCCTCGCCAATCCGTTCCGGCCGCAGGGCGCTGAGCCAGGTCCAGGGCAGCCAATAGCTGGCGCTGCCATCGGTTGACCAGAAGGCGAAGCCGGCCTTGCCGACGAGACGGTCGACCGGCACCGGCCCCAGCCCGCCCTCGGCCGGCGAATAGCGGCTGTCGAGGCTGTCGTCGCGGTTGTCGCCCATCAGGAAGACATGGCCGGCGGGCACCCGCACCGGGCCGAAGTGATCGGCGCGCGGATCGTCAACCTGGTCGATGACCAGCCACTCGCGGCCGTCGGGCAGGCGCTCGCGGTAGGTCGGGTAGCGGCAGACCACTTCGCCATCGACCAGGGCCCGGTCGGGCGTCGCGCCGTCGACGACGCGGCAGGGGCTGTTGGGCGAAACCGGGATGGCGATCCGGCCGGCGTCGGTGCGGGGGACGGGCTGGCCGTTGAGCAACAGCCGGCCGTCCTCGACCGCGACCGTGTCGCCGGGCAGGCCGATCACCCGTTTGACCCAGTCGACCTCCTCGCCGGGCTTCTTGAAGACGACGATGTCGCCGCGCTTGGGAAGGTCGGCGAGCACCCGGCCCGCGATTGGCGGGAACTGGAAGGGGAAGCTGTAGCGCGAATAACCGTAAGGCCATTTGGCGACGAACAGATAGTCCCCGATCGCCATGGTCGGCAGCATCGATCCCGAGGGAATGCTGAACGGGGCGACGATCAGGCTGCGCAGCGCCCAGACGCCGAGCGCGAGCAAAAGGAGAAAGCGAAAGGTGGGCCGGGTCGATTGTTGGGACATGCCGGGGCCTTGTTTCGGGCCGCCGCCGCCAGGTCAAGCGGGGTGGCATTTGCAAAGGCAGGCAGTAAGAGGGCGGCGATGAGTGCGAAGGCCAAGAGCGGCGACGACTGGGGCGCGATCGACGCGCATGAAATCGCGCCGCTGAGCGCCTTGTTCGCGGCCGATCCGGAGCGCGCCGAGCGCCTGTCGATCGACGTCGCCGGCCTGCATTTCGACTGGTCGAAGACTCACCTTGACGAGGGTCTGGTGAAGGCTTTCGGCGGGCTTGCCGAAACCCGGCAATTCGCGACAGCCCGAGAGGCCTTGTTCTCCGGCGCCATTGTCAATCCGAGCGAAGGCCGGGCGGCGACGCATGTCGCGGAGCGCGGGCAGGGGGCGCCGGCTGACGTCGCCCGAGCCCGGGCCCAGCATGAGCGGATGCGCTCGCTGATTGACGCCATCGAGGGCGGGGCGTTCGGCGAGGTGCACAGCCTGCTGCACATCGGCATCGGCGGCTCGGCGCTGGGGCCGGAGCTGCTGCTCGACGCGCTCGGTCGCAACGCCGGCGGCTACGGCGTTAGTGTGCTGTCGAACGTCGACGGCCAGGCGTTCGACGACGCGGTCGACCCTCTCGACCCGGAAACCAGCCTGGTCGTCGCCGTGTCGAAGACGTTTTCGACCTCCGAAACCTTGCTCAACCTGCAGTCGGCGCTGCGCTGGCTGACGGAGGCGGGGGTCGAGGATCCCTACGGCCGGGTCATCGCCATTACCGCCAGCCCGCAAGCGGCGATCGATTTCGGCATCGACGAAACCCGCATCCTGTCGTTCGATGAGGGGATCGGCGGCCGCTATTCCCTGTGGTCTGCGGTCGGCTTCTCGGCGGCGCTGGCGCTGGGCTGGCAGGCGTTCGAGGAATTGCTCGAAGGCGCGGCCGAGATGGACCGTCATTTCCGGCTCGCCGAGCCGGAGGCCAACGCGCCGATGCTCGCGGCCTTCGCCGACTTGCTCTACCGCCAGAAGCTTGGCTGCCAGTCGCGCGCGGTCTTTCCCTATGACGAGCGGCTGCGGCTGCTGGTGCCCTATCTGCAGCAGCTGGAGATGGAATCGAATGGCAAGTTGGTCGGCGCCGACGGCAAGGCGGTGGGGCGGCCAACCGCGCCTGTCACCTGGGGCGGGGTCGGCACTGACGCCCAGCATGCGGTCTTCCAATTGCTGCACCAGGGCAGCGACCTGATCCCGGTCGAGTTCGTTGCCGTCGCCGAGCAGGACGACGGCCAGGACCCGGCGCACCATCGCGCCTTGCTGCTCAACGCCTTCGCCCAGGGCGCGGCGCTGATGGCGGGCGAGGCCGGCGACGATCCCTATCGCCCCTGCCCGGGCGACCGGCCGTCGGCGACCATCCTGATCAACCGGCTCGACCCGCATTCGCTGGGCGCGCTGATCGCCTTCTACGAACACCGCACTTTCGCTAATGCGGTGCTGCTGGGCATCAACCCGTTCGACCAGTTCGGGGTCGAGCTGGGAAAGCGGCTGGCGGGCGAGCTTGGCGACCCGCAGGCGCGCGAAAATTTCGACCCATCGACCCGCAACCTCATCGAAAGGGCCGGGCTGTGAGTGCTGCGGAATCGAACGACTATGACCTGTTCGTCATCGGCGCTGGTTCGGGCGGGGTGCGCGCGGCCCGGGTCGCCGCCGCCCATGGCGCCAGGGTCGCCATCGCCGAGGAATATAAAATCGGCGGCACCTGCGTCATCCGTGGCTGCGTGCCCAAGAAATTGCTCGTCTTCGGTTCCCATTTCGCCGAGGATCTGAACGATGCGGCGATGTTCGGCTGGGACATTCCCCACTGTCGCTTCAGCTGGCCGGTGCTGCGCGACAACGTCCTCGCCGAAGTCGGGCGGCTGGAGCAGGCCTATACCGACACCTTGACCAACAATGGCGTCGAGATCTTCGCCGAGCGCGCCGAGCTGACCGGGCCGAATTCGGTTCGCCTCGCCTCGGGCCGCGAGCTCCGCGCCAAGACCATCCTGATCGCCACCGGCGCCCGCCCGACAATGCCCCCGATCGAGGGCATCGAGCATGCCATCAGCTCCAACGAGACCTTCCACCTCGACGATCTGCCGAGGCGAATCGTCATCGCCGGCGGCGGCTATATCGCCAACGAGTTCGCCGGCATCTTCCACCAGTTTGGCGCCCATGTGACCATCGTCAACCGCACCGACGTCATCCTGCGCGGCTA
>DAIPLM010000248.1:0-1986 GCA_036769205.1 Sphingomicrobium sp. | reverse complement strand
GGCCGAGCGCCTCGTCGACCGTCTCGAACACGTCGCGCGCCGCCCGGCTCGCCTCGGCCAAACCGGCGCCCATGCCGACCGCCTGGCTGCCCTGCCCGGGAAAAAGGAATGCGCGCATCATCGCCCCTGTTGGTCTAGGATCGCGGCGGCGACTAGGCCGCGATGGCCCGGTTGCCAAGGGCGGAGGGGATATGGCGGGGGACCAACAGGCGCGGCTGCTGGGGCCGTGGACGGCGACCGCATTGGTCGTCGGCAACATCATCGGCGCCGGCATTTTCCTGCTTCCGGCGACGCTGGCGCCGTTCGGCCAGAATGCGATCTACGGCTGGCTGCTGACCATCGCCGGCGCTTTGTGCCTCGCCTGGGTGTTTGCTCAGCTCGCCTCCCGGCTCGATGGCGGCCCTTATGCCTATGTCCACGAGGCCGCCGGCGAGCTGCCCGCCTTCATGGTGATGTGGAGCTACTGGATTTCGATCTGGGCCGGGCTGCCGGTGCTGGCCATCGCCGCCGTCAGCTACGCCAGCAGCATAGTCCCGGCAATCGGCGGCCCCGTCGCCGCGCCGCTGTCGGCCATCGCCGCCGTTTGGCTGCTGACCCTCGTCAACATGCGCGGCGCCCGCTCGGCCGGCCTGGTCCAATTGGTGACGACAATCCTCAAGCTGCTGCCGCTGCTCGCCGTCGTCCTCGTCGCGGCCTTCCTGTTCGAGCATGGCGACCATGCCGCGGCTTTGTCGCCGACTCCGGTCAGCCCGGCCGCGATCGCCACGGCGGGCACGCTCGCCTTGTTCTCGATGCTCGGCTTCGAATCGGCGTCGGTCGCGGCGGCCCGAGTCGCCAACCGCGCCCGTGTCGTCCCGCGCGCGACGCTGGCCGGCACCGCCTTGGTCGGGATCGTCTATCTGGTCGCCTGCACCGCCGTCCTGTTCCTGCTTTCGGGCGAGCGCGCGGCGGCGTCGCCGGCGCCGTTCGCCGATGCGATCGTCCCCGCGCTCGGGCCACTCGCCGGAACCTTGATCGCCGGTTTCGCCATCATCAGCGCGCTGGGCTGCCTCAACGGCTGGATCCTGTGCTCGGGCGAGGTGCCGCTGGCGCTTGCCCGCGATGGCGTCTTCCCGCGCTGGTTTGCCAGGACCACGGCCGCCGGCACCCCGGTCCGCGCCCAGATCGTGTCGAGCGTCTTCGCCAGCCTGCTGATCGCCAGCAACTACAGCCGCTCGATGGCCGATCTGTTCGCCTTCATGCTGCTGGTCACCACCACGGTGACGTTGGTGCTCTACTTCGCCTGCGCCGCGTCGGCGCTCGTGCTGATGGCGCGCGGCAAGCTCAAGGCGCCCCTGCTCGGCGGCGCCGCCGTGCTCGGCCTGGCCTTCGCGCTCTGGGCCTTCTGGGGAGCGGGGAAAGAGGCCGCCGGCTGGGGCCTGGCCCTGCTCGCGACCGGGATCCCGGTCTATTTCGTCATGCGCCGCGCCGCCGGCTTCAATTCGTCCGCGGCCACTCCGCCGGCGGCCGCGCCAGCCGCGCCTCCGGAATAAGCCGCCGCAGCTTGCTGGCGAACGAGCGCAGGCAGACCTCGCTCGCCCCCAGCGGCCCCGGCTCGTAGCTGGTGCTTTCCATCCCCCGCTGGACCCGCGTGATCAGCTCGCTGTCCTCGGCGTTGACCCGCCGGTTGATCCGCCAGTTCAGATAGCGCGCCGCCTTCATCTCGCGCCGCTCATCCGGCAACGCGTAAGAAATCTCGCGAATCACCGTCTCCGTCGCCGACACCGGCAGGAACTGCATGAAATCGACCTGGTCGGGGTAGATGTCGAAGGCAACGTTGGGGAACAATTTGTAGTAAAGCCACTTGCGCCGGTGCGACGGCGGCAGGTGCCCCGCCTCCGGTAGCAGCGCCTGATAGGCCCGCTCGGAAGGGTCGGCCGACGGCGCTTCGACCAAATCGCCCCCCATCCGGTCGACCCATTCCTGCGCCTCGATCCGGTAATTGCG
>DAIPLM010000092.1:0-7051 GCA_036769205.1 Sphingomicrobium sp. | reverse complement strand
TGTGCCTGATCGGCCTCTTCGTCCTGCTCCAACTCAATCGCGCCGCGCAGCTGGTCGCTCTCGCCAGCTTGGCGCTGGTCGCCGCCTACCCGTTTATGAAGCGCATCACCTGGTGGCCGCAGGCCTGGCTCGGGCTGGTGTTCAGCTGGGGGGCATTGGTCGGCTGGCCGGCGGTGACCGGCTCGCTCGCCGCGCCGGCGGTGCTGCTGTGGCTCGGCAGCGTCGCCTGGGTGGTCGGCTACGACACGCTCTACGCCATCCAGGACATGGAGGACGATGCCCTGGTCGGGGTCAAGAGCAGCGCTCGCCGGCTCGGCGACCGGGCGGCGGTCGGCATCGGCGTCTTCTACGCGCTGGCGCTCGCCGGCTGGGGGGCGGCGATCTGGCTGGTGAAGCCGGACGTGCTGGCGCTGGCGGCCTTGCTGCCTGCCGCGATCCACCTTGCCGGCCAGGCATGGCGCGCCGACCCGCAGGACGGGGAGGGGGCGCTGGCCCTGTTCCGCGCCAACCGCTGGTGCGGGCTGCTGGTGTTCGCCGGCATGCTGGTGGTGGGCTTGAGCGCCGTCGATTGAGCGCCTAACCGCCGCGCCATGTTGAGCGTTTCCAAGGCCCGCGACAAAGCCGAGAAACTGGTCGAGCAGGCGCGCGCCGCCGGCGCCGATGCCGCCGACGCTATCTATATCGGCGAGCGGTCGAGCGGGGTGCAGGTGCGCAAGGGTGCGCTCGAGGATGTCCATCGCGCCGAGGGCGAGGAGATGGGCCTGCGGGTCTTCCTCGGCGCCAGGTCGGCGAGCGTCGCTTCGTCCGACCTTAGCGACGAGGCTTTGTCGGCGCTGGTGGGCCGAGTGCTGGCGATGGCCGGCGAGGCGCCCGAAGACGCGTACGCCGGCCTGGCTCCGCCCGAGCTGCTGATGAGCGGTGGAGCGCCCGAGCTCGACAATTGGGACGGCATCGAGCCCGACCCGGCAGTATTGAAAGCCCGAGCGCTGACAGCGGAGACGGCGGCGCTGGCCGTCAAGGGGGTCACCAACAGCAATGGCGCGACGGCAACCGCCTCCGCCTCGACGTTCGCGCTTGCCACCAGCGATGGTTTCTCGGGCGTCACTCGCGCCTCGGGCCACAGCTGTTCCGCCGGAGTCGTCGCCGGCGAAGGCTCGGGCATGCAACGGGATCATGACTGGCATAGCGCCCGGCATGCGGAAGACCTGGAGGAGCCGGCCGCCATCGGTCGCCGCGCGGCCGAGCGGGCGGTGGCGCGGCTCGGCAATCTCAAGGTCGCGCCTGGAAAAATGCCGGTGCTGTTCGATGCCCGCGTCGCCGCGACATTGCTCGGCCATTTCGCCGGGGCCATCACCGGCAGCAGCATCGCCCGCAAATCGAGCTTCCTGCTCGACCGGCTGGGGAGCCAAGTGTTCGCCAAGGGGGTGTCGATCCGCGACGATCCCTTGCGCCGGCGTGGGTTACGCAGCCGCGCCTTCGATGGCGAAGGGTTGCCGGTGCGGCCGATGGAGGTGGTTGCCGATGGCGTCCTGACCACCTGGCTGGCGACCAGCGCCGATGCGCGCCAGCTCGGCATCCAGCCGACCGGCCATGCGGTGCGAGGCGTTAGCGGCGCGCCGGGCGCCGGGCCGTCGAATTTCTACATTGCCGCCGGGCCGCGCAGCCGCGAGGAACTATCGCGTGCCTTCCCGCGCGCGATCCTGGTCACCGAACTGATCGGCATGGGCGTCAACGGCGTCACCGGCGACTATAGCCGCGGCGCCGCCGGCTTCCTGGTCGAGCATGGCGAAATCATTGGGCCGGTGTCGGAAATCACCGTCGCCTCGAACCTCAAGGAGATGTTCGCGACGCTGGAGCCGGCGAGCGATCTCGAGTTCCGGCGGGGGGTGGACAGCCCGACCCTGCTGGTGCCGGAGATGACGGTCGGGTCGGCTTAGGCCGGCTGGCTGACCTTCGGCACGCCCAGCCGCGGGATGTCGATCTTGGGGCAGCGGTCCATCACCACTTTCAGGCCGGCATCCTCGGCGCGCTCGGCCGCTTCCTCGTTGATGACGCCGATCTGCAGCCACACCGCCTTGGCGCCGATGGCGATGGCGTCGTCGACCGCCTCGCCCGCCGCCAGCGGCCGGCGGAAGATGTCGACGATGTCGATCGGCTCGCCGATTTGCCCAAGCTCGCGCCAGACGAACTCGCCGTGGATGCGCTCGCCGGTGATCTGCGGGTTGACCGGGATCACTCGATAGCCGTGCTCCTGCAGGTAACGCATGACCCCGTGCGACGGCCGGTCAGGGCGGTCGGAGGCGCCGACCATGGCGATGGTGCGGGCGTTGGCGAGTAGCTCGTAAATATCTTCGTCGCGGGTCAAGGGCATCGCAGTCTCCTTCAAACGACAATGCCTCAGCCGGCGATTGTCTCCAGCTGGACGAGCAAGCGGCGCGCCAGCTCCGCGAAGGCTTCGGCCGCCGGGCCGTCGCCGGCGGCGGGCGGCTCGCCGGCGTCCGAGGCTTCGCGCAGGCTCGCCGACAGTGGCAAGCGGCCGAGGAAAGCGACACCGAGCCGTTTGGCTTCCGCCTCGGCGCCGCCATGGCCGAAGGGATCCGAAGCCTGGCCGCAATGCGGGCATTCATAGCCGGCCATGTTCTCGACGATGCCGGCGACCGGCACATGGGTCTTCTCGAACAGGTCGATCGCCCGCGCCGCGTCGATCAGCGACAGGTCTTGCGGCGTCGAGACGATGATGGCGGCGGCCGGCCGCGCCTTCTGGATCAGCGACAATTGCACATCGCCGGTGCCGGGCGGCAGATCGACCAGGATCAAATCGGCATCGCCCCAGTCGGCGTCGATCAATTGGGTCAGGGCGCCCGACGCCATCGGCCCGCGCCAGGCGAGGGCGGTGCCGTCGGCGACGAGGTGCCCGACCGACAGCAATTTAAGGCCATGGGACTCGATCGGGATCAATTTTTTGTCGCGTGCCTCGGCGCGCTGGGTCGCCTTGAACAATCGCGGCTGCGACGGGCCGTAGATGTCGGCGTCGATCAGCCCGACCTTCTTGCCCATCCGCGCCAGCGCGACGGCGAGGTTGGCGGCGAGCGTCGACTTGCCGACGCCGCCCTTGCCGCTGCCGATGGCGACGAAGGTGCGGCCGCGCTTGGCGGCGGTCAGCGCGACGCGCGCCTCCTCGATGCCGGGGATGGCGAGTGCCGCCGCGCGCAATTCCTGCTCGAGTGCCTTCTGGCCGGAATCGTCGAGCCCGGTGGCATCGACGACCAGGGTGGCGACCTTTCCCGATAGCCGGCGCGAGCGGATGCGCTCGGGGTGCGGCAAAGCGTCGAGTGAGGCGAGGTCGGGCATGGCGTCCCTTAGGGCTTCGCCTTCGCCGGTTGCCACTGTTTTTCATGCAGAGGGCTTCCTATAGTGGGGTGATGAGCATCTTTTCGGGGCTGGGCGCGCTGGGCCGCGGACTCTTCAGCGACAATAAGGGACCATGGGGCCAGGCGCCTGGCGGGTCGGGCGACGGCGAGCCGCCACAGCCGCCGGCCGGTGGCCCGGGTCCGTGGGGCGAAGAGCCCAAGAAGCCGCGCCGCGCCGGCCGCACGCCGGCAAGCAACATCTCCAGCCTCGACGATTGGATCGCCCGCTCCAAGCAAAAACTCGGCGGCGGCGGCAATGGCGGCGGCGGCGGCGGCGGCTTTCCCGGCCAGCCGAGCGGCTCGCTGATCAAATGGGGGCTGCTCGCCCTCGTCGCTCTGTGGCTGGTGACCACCACCATGCACCGCATCGCCCCCGAGGAGCGCGGCGTCGTCACCCGCTTCGGCCGCTACAGCTCGACGCTCGGGCCCGGCATCGGCTTCACCCTGCCGGCGCCGATCGACCGCGTCCAGAAAGTCGACGTCGAGAACATCCGCGAAATCAACTTGGGCTCGGCCAGCGAAGAGACTTTGATGCTGACCGGCGACCAGAACATCATCGACATCGCCTACCAGGTGCGCTGGAACATCCGCGACCCCGAGCTTTACCTGTTCGAGCTCGCCCAGCCCGAGGACACCATCCGCCAGGTCGCCGAGAGCGCCATGCGCCAGGTCGTCGCCAACGTCTCGCAGCAAGGGGCGATGGGCAGTCAGCGCGGGATCATCGAGGCGCGGGTCGCCGAGGAGATGCAGCAGACGCTCGATTTCTATCAGGCCGGCGTCGACATCCAGGGCGTCGCCATCCGCCAGGCCGACCCGCCTGCGGCGGTCAACGATGCCTTCAAGGAAGTCACCGCCGCCCAGCAGGAAGCCGAAAGCTACGTCAACCAGGCCAATGCCTATGCGCTGCAGCTCAGGCAGAAGGCGCAGGGCGAGGCCGGCGCCTTTGACCGCATTTACGAGCAATACAAATTGGCGCCCGGGGTGACCAAGCGGCGCATGTATTACGAAACGATGGAGCGCGTTTTGCAGGGTGTCGACAAGACCATCGTCGAGGCGCCCGGCGTGACCAGCTATTTGCCGCTCAACGAGCTTCGCCGAAGCCCCGTCAAGGAGCCGGCGCAATGACCGACTTCGTCCGCCGCCACCCGCTGATGACCGGGCTGGTCGCCTTGCTGGTGCTGTTCCTGGTCTTCAGCAGCGTCTCGATCGTCCCCGAGACGAAGCAGGGCATCGTCGTCCGCTTCGGCAAGCCGGTGCGGATCATCAACCGCTTCGAGCCCAACCACGAGTTCGGCACCGTCGGCGCCGGCCTCGCCTTCACCATGCCGATTGCCGAGAATGTCGTCTGGCTCGACAAGCGCGTCCGCGACATCGACATGGAGCGCCAGCAAGTGCTGTCGACCGACCAATTGCGGCTCGAGGTCGACGCCTTCGCCCGCTACCGCATCGTCGACCCGCTGCGGATGTACATCGCCGCGCGGACCGAGGACCGGGTCGAAAGCGCTCTGCGGCCGATTCTCGGCTCGCAGCTTCGCAACGAGCTCGGCAAGCGGCCGTTCGGTTCGCTGCTCAGCCCCGAGCGCGAAGGCGTCATGGAGAACATCCGCGCCGGCCTCGACCGGGTAGCCCGCCAATATGGCGTGTCGATCGTCGACGTCCGCATCAAAAAGGCGGATCTGCCCGACGGCACGCCGCTGCAGTCCGCCTACAACCGGATGATCACCGCCCGACAGCAGGAAGCGCGGTCGATCCGTGCTGAGGGCGCCAAGCGCGCGCAGATCATCCGCGCCGACGCCGACGCCGAAGCGGCCCGTACCTATGCCGCCAGCTTCGGCAAGGACGCCGAATTCTACGATTTCTACCGGGCGATGCAGTCCTACCAGACGACCTTCCTCGGCGACGGCACCGACAAGGTGGCGCCGACCACCGTCATTTTGTCGCCTCAGAACGACTATCTGAAGGAATTTTCTGGACGCTAGGCATCCGGCGATGTTCAATTTGCGTTCATGCGCTCGACCTAGGTCGTTCCATCAACGCCAAAGATCGAGTGAAAGGTTGCGAATGGTTTCGAAGGAGACGGGTTTCGTGCGCTACGCCTACGGAGTCGCCACCGCGCTGCTGATCGGCGGGACGGCCTTCTCGGTCGCCACCGGCCCGGTCGGCGCGCAAGTCGCCCAGAACGCGCCGGCGGCCTTGCCGCCGCGCGGCGCGCCCTCGACCTTCGCCGACCTCGCCGCCCGGCTGCAGCCGGCGGTGGTCAACATTTCCACCCGCCAGCGGGTGCCGGTGCGCACCCAGACCGACCCGTTCGAGGAATTCTTCCGCCGCTTCGGCGCCCCTATTCCGGAGACTCAGCCGGGCCAGCAGGGTCAGCAACAGCAGGCGCCGCGGACCCGCGAAGCCGGCTCATTGGGCTCGGGCTTCATCATCTCGCCCGACGGCTATGTCGTCACCAACAACCACTTGATCCAGGGGCTGACCGGCACCGGCACCGTCGACACCGTCACGGTGACCTTGACCAACCGCAAGGAATATACCGCCCGTATCGTCGGCCGCGACACCGCCTCCGACCTCGCATTGCTGAAGATCGACGCGACCAATCTTCCCTACGTCAATTTCGGCGATTCGACCCGCACCCGGGTCGGCGACTGGGTGCTCGCCATCGGCAACCCCTATGGCCTTGGCGGCACGGTCACCGCCGGCATCGTCTCGGCGCTGCACCGCGGCATCACCGGCAGCGGCGCCTACGACCGCTACATCCAGACCGACGCCAGCATCAACATGGGCAATTCCGGCGGCCCGATGTTCGACCTTGCCGGCAATGTCATCGGCATCAATTCGGCCCTGATCTCGCCGACCGGCGCCAGCGTCGGCATCGGCCTCGCCATCCCCGCCGAGCTGGCCAAGCCGGTCATCGAATCGCTTCGCCGCGGCCAGCGCCCGCAGCGCGGCTATCTCGGCGTCGGGCTCCAGCCATTGGACGAGAATATCGCGGCATCGCTCGGCCTGCCCAAGGACCAGGGCGAGATCGTCCGCTCGGTTGTCCCGGGCGAGGCTGCGGCCCGCGCCGGCATGCAGCAGGGCGACGTCATCGTCCGCGTCGGCGGCGAAGAGGTGAACCCCGACCAGACGGTTTCCTATCTGATTGCCAACACCACGGTCGGCGCGCGGGTGCCGATCGAAATCATCCGCGACGGCAAACGGCAGACGCTCAATGTCGCCGTCGGCCAACGCCCGACCGAGGAAGCCCTCGCCTTGCAGGCCGGCGGCGCCGCCAATGACGATGCCGACGACAGCGGCACGGCGGCGGTGGCGGGCTCGGCCCAGGCGCTCGGCCTGACCATGCTGCCGCTGACGCCGCAGCTGGCCCAGCGCTCAAACCTGCCAGCCGGCTCGCGCGGGGTGATGATCACCGCCGTCGATCCGGCCAGCAAGGCGGCCGAGGAAGGCTTGCGCCCCGGCTATCTGATCGTTTCGGTCAACCGCCAGTCGGTGACGACCCCGGCGCAGGTGGCGGCGGCGATCGAAGCCGCCCGCCGCGCCGGCCGCACCAGCGTGCTGTTGCTGATTAAGGCCGGCAGCGCCCCCGAGGCGTTCGTCGGCGTCGACATCACGCCCCGCTGACCTGTCTTGCCCGCGCT
>DAIPLM010000247.1:0-1990 GCA_036769205.1 Sphingomicrobium sp. | reverse complement strand
CGGTTCGTCTTGTTGATGACGTAGGTCCGGCCACGGCGGCGAATCACCCGGCAGTCGCGGTGACGCGACTTCAGCGACTTGAGGCTATTGCGAATCTTCATGGCCGGGCTGCCTGCTCGTTCTCTTGCGTTTCGAATTGTTTGGGGGTCGTGAAACCGAGCGGCTCCTTAGATGCGGGCGGCCGCCGCGTCAAGGCGATCGACGGCGGTCGCGGTCTTCAATTGGGCGACGAATGCGGCCAGCGCCGCCGGCTCGTCGCCGCGGCCGACGCGTTCGACCAGCGCCGAGCCGCTGATGATGCCGGCGGCGCCGTGGGCGAGCGCCTGGGCGACATGGGCGGGGCTGGCGATGCCGAAGCCGAGCACCGGCGGTGCCGCGTCCGCTTTCGCCAGCCGCTCGAACAAGGCGCCATGGTTGAGCGCCAGCCTGGCGTCGACGCCGGTGACGCCCGGGCGAGCGACGCAATAGGTGTAGCCGGAGCTCAAGGCGGCGATGCGGGCGATGGTCGCCGGCGGCGTGTTGGGAGCGGCGATCATCACCGGGTCGATCCCCGCCGCCCGCGCCGCCGCCGCATAAGGCTCGGCCTCCAGGCTCGGCACGTCGGCAACCAGCAGGCTGTCGGCGCCGGCTTCGGCCAGCTCGGCCGCGAAGCCCTCGATCCCGCGCGCGGCGACGATGTTGGCGTAAGTGAGGATACCAATCGGAATATCCGGATGGCGCCCGCGCAGCCGCGCGATCATGGCCAGGCAATCGCCGGGGCGGACGCCGGCCGCCAGCGCGCGCGAGGCGGCGGCCTGGATCACCGGCCCGTCGGCGATCGGGTCGCTGAACGGGATGCCGAGCTCGAGCATGTCGGCGCCGCCGTCGGCCAAGGCGTCGAGATAGGTCTCGCATTCGGCGATGCCGGGGTCGCCGAGCATCAGGAAGGCGCCGAGCGCGCCGGCGCCAGCCGCGCGGCTACGCTCGAACATGGCGGCGTAGCGGGTCACGGACGCGTCCCCAGCAGGCACTGCGCCGAGGCCATGTCCTTGTCGCCGCGGCCGGAAATATTGACCAGCAGCACCGGCTCGCCGCCACGCTCTTGGGCCAGCTTCAGCGCATGAGCGACGGCGTGGGCGCTCTCGAAGGCGGGGATGATGCCTTCGCTCCGCGCCAGAGCGACGAAGGCGTCGAGCGCCTCGTCGTCGGTGACGCCGACATAAGTGGCTCGGCCAATGTCCTTCAAATGCGCATGCTCGGGTCCGACGGCGGGATAGTCGAGGCCGGCCGACACCGACCAGGTGTCGTCGATCTGGCCGTCGGCGTCCTGCAGCACCAGAGTCTCGGCGCCGTGGAGGATGCCGGGGCGCCCCTTGAGCAAGGTCGCGCCATGCTCGCACCCCTCCAGGCCCTTGCCCGCCGCTTCGACGCCGATCAGCTCGACACCCTCGTCGGCTAGGAAGTCAGCGAAGATGCCGATGGCGTTGGAGCCGCCGCCGACGCAGGCGACGACGGCGTCGGGCAAGCGGCCCTCCAGGTCCAGGACCTGCTCGCGGGCCTCGCGGCCGATGACCCGCTGGAACTCGCGCACCATCAGCGGGAAGGGGTGCGGGCCGGCGACCGTGCCAAGCAGATAATGGGTATCGGCGAAGCTCGCCGTCCAATCGCGCAGCGCCTCGTTGACGGCATCCTTCAAGGTCCGCCCGCCGCTGTTCACCGGCACCACCTCGGCGCCCATCAATTGCATGCGGAAGACGTTCAATTGCTGCCGCTCGACATCGTCGGCGCCCATGTAGATGCAGGTGTCGAAGCCGAGCAGAGCGCCCGCCATGGCAGTGGCGACGCCATGCTGGCCGGCGCCGGTCTCGGCGATCAGCCGGCGTTTGCCCATCCGCTTCGCCAGCAGCCCCTGGGCGAGTACCTGGTTGGTCTTGTGGGCGCCGCCGTGCAGCAAATCCTCGCGCTTCAGATAGATACGCGCCTTGCCGGCGCCGAGGTTGCGGCAGCGGGT
>DAIPLM010000091.1:0-7057 GCA_036769205.1 Sphingomicrobium sp. | reverse complement strand
TCCGCAAGGCGGTCAAGCGCTACGGCGCCGGGCTGACGGTCAGCGAGATGATCGCTAGCCAGGCGATGATCCGCGAAACCCGCCAGTCGCTGCAAAAGGCGTTGTGGGATCCGATCGAGGAGCCAGTATCGCTGCAGCTCGCGGGCTGCGAGCCGCGCGTCATGGCCGAGGCCGCCAAGCTCAACGAGCAGCGCGGCGCGGCGATCATCGACATCAACATGGGCTGCCCGGTGCGCAAGGTGGTCAATGGCGACGCCGGCTCGGCCTTGATGCGCGACCTGCCGCTGGCGGCGGCGATCATCGAGGCCACGGTCAAGGCGGTGGCGGTGCCGGTGACGCTGAAGATGCGCATGGGATGGGACCATGCCAGCCTCAACGCGCCGGAGCTGGCGCGCATCGCCCAAGACCTCGGCGTCCAGATGATCACCGTCCACGGTCGCACCCGCTGCCAGTTGTACAAGGGCACGGCCGACTGGAGCTTCATCCGCAAGGTCAAGCAGGCGGTGTCGCTGCCGGTGATCGCCAACGGCGACATTTGCAGCCTGGAGGACGCCCGCGAGGCGCTGGCGCAGTCCGGCGCCGACGGCGTCATGATCGGCCGCGGCGCCTATGGCCGGCCATGGCTGCTGGCCCAGGCAATGAGCGATTTGAGCGGCGGTGGGCGCAAGCCCGACCCGGCGATGGACGAGCAGCTCGACATCATCCTCGAGCAATATGACGCCATGCAATCGCTCTACGGCACCCAGACCGGCGTCAACCTCGCCCGCAAGCATATCGGTTGGTACACCAAGGGCCTGGCCGGCTCGGCCGAGTTCCGCAACCGCGTCAACACCCAGGACGACCCGGCAATTGTCGTTGAAATGCTGCGCGAATTCTACGCGCCCTGGCTGTCGCGCGCCGCCGCCTGAGGCGCCTTCGCAACTGTGTTTTTCATGCAACGCAACCGTGCTAGGGCGGCTGCTTGATGGACGCCCAATCCGCCGAATCCGATTTGCAGCTAACCCGCGAGGGCTGGCTCGGCTGGCTGGCGCGCGAACGGGCGAGCGGGCGCTTCTATCGCTGGGCGACGGTCGGAACGGTGGTTTTGCTCGCCGGCATCCTGATTGCCAGCTTCGGCGTCATCAGTCGTTCGGGCGAGCCCGGCTCGCTGCTGTCGCCGCCGTTGATCGCGTTGCTGCTGATCGCCATCCTCATCCCCGCCATCGGCCTGATGGTTCTGCTGTCGCGGCGGCTGGCGATGGCGCGGGCGGAGCAGGGGGGACTTGCCGGCGGCAAGCTGCACACCCGGCTGGTGGCGCTGTTCTCAGTCATTGCCGCCGTGCCGACCGTGCTCGTGGCAATCTTCGCCTCGCTGTTGTTCCAGTCCGGCCTCGAATTCTGGTTTTCCGACAAGGCGCGCGGGATGATTGAAAATACGGTGGCCGTGGCGCGAACGACATATAACCGCGAGGTCGAGCGCGTTTCCCTGCAGACCATCACGATGAGCGGGGATCTCGCCGGCTATCTTCGCGCCGTGCCGATCGATGATCCGCGATTTGCCGAAGGTTTCGGTCGCCAGGTCCTTGGTCGTGAATTGTCCGAAGCTATCATCCTCAACGTCGGTTCCGATGGCGTAATTCGCTCCCTTGCCTTGGTTAATCCTTATGACCGCGCGCTCGACAAGGTCATCACCCCGGCAAAGATAGGCGAGCTGAAAGGCGGCAAGGAAAGCGTAGCGATCAATAGTTCGGATCGCATCGGCGCGTTGGCCCGGCTCGATTATGTGCCCAACACGTATTTGTATGCCGCGCGCGTGTTCGACCCGCAATTCAAACAGCAAATCGATCGAACTCAGGACGTGCAGCGTGTTTACAGGGAGCTGCTCGAACGCTCGCGGCTTTACCAGCTGCGGTTCAACGCCGCGCTGCTGGCCGGCGCTCTGATCATCGTCGGATTGTCGATCTTCATCGCGTTGCGCATCGCCGACCGCCTGGTGCGGCCCGTCGGCCAATTGGTCGACGCCGCCGGGCGGATCGAAGGCGGGGACTTCTCGGTGCGGGTGCCGGTGGCGCCACCGATCGACGAGATTGGCATGCTGTCCTCGGCCTTCAACCGCATGACCGGCAAGCTCGAGGAGCAAACCAGCGCCCTCAAGATGGCCAACGTCCAACTCGACACCCGCCGCGCCTTCATCGAGGCGGTGCTGTCGAGCGTCACCGCTGGCGTCGTCGCGCTCGATGACGCCGGCCGCATCCTGCTCATCAACCGCTCCGCCGAGACCTTGCTCGAGCCCGAGGGGCAGGAGATCGAGGGCCGGACCCTGGCGGAGGTCTCCGAGGAGCTGGCCGAGTTCATGGCCGGGGAGGGGCGCGAGGCAAATGTTTCCCTCGCCGCCGAGGGCGAGCAGCGCACCCTGGCGGTCAAGCGCCTGCGCTACGCCGACGGCACCGTCTTGACCTTCGACGACATCACCGAGCAACTGACTGACCAGCGCCGCGCCGCCTGGTCCGACATCGCCCGGCGCATCGCTCATGAGATCAAGAATCCGCTGACCCCGATCCAGCTCGCCGCCGAACGGCTCCAGCGCCGCTACGGCAAGGAAGTGACGACCGAGCCCGAGACCTTTGAGCGGCTGACCGGCACCATCATCCGTCAGGTCGGCGATTTGCGGCGGATGGTCGACGAATTCTCCAATTTCGCGCGCATGCCCAAGCCGGTGTTCCATGCCGAAAATGTGCACGAGATCGCCCGCGCCGCCTTGTTCCTGCACGAAGTCGCGCACCCCGGCATGAGCTTCTCGATCGATCCACCGCACGCCGACATCCAGCTCGTCTGCGACCGCCGGCAGCTCGGCCAGGCGTTGACCAACGTCGTCAAGAATGCCGTCGAAGCGATTGAAACCAGGCGCAATCGCGGCGATGGCAGCTTCGAGGGCGACAAGGTCGCGGTCAAGGTCAAGGAGCAGGGCGACCAAGTGGTCATCGACGTCACCGACACCGGCATCGGCCTGCCCGAGCAGCGCGAGCGGCTGACCGAGCCCTATATGACGACGCGCGTGCGCGGCACCGGCCTTGGCCTCGCCATCGTCAAGAAGATCGTCGAGGAGCATATGGGCGAGATCGCCTTCCTCGACCGGGCGGGGGGCGGGACCCATGTCCGCATCGCCTTCGACCGCCACCGGCTGGCAGCGCTCGCCGACGAAAATGCCGAGCAGGAACGCGCCGCCCGCCGTGGCGAGGACGGCGAATATGATGAGGAGGATTTGGGCTGATGGCGCTCGAGGTGCTGGTCGTCGACGATGAAGCGGACATCCGCGAGCTGGTGGCCGGCGTCCTCGAGGACGAGGGCTATGCGGTGCGCACCGCCGCCGACAGCACCAGCGCGCTGGAGGCAATCGAGGACCGGCGGCCGAGCCTGCTGCTGCTCGACGTCTGGCTGCAGGGCAGCCGGCTAGACGGGCTGCAATTGCTGGAGCAGGTCAAGAGCCGCGACCCGACGCTGCCGGTGATCATGATCTCCGGCCACGGCAACCTTGACACCGCCGACGCCGCCATCCGCGAGGGCGCCGTCGACTTCATCGAAAAGCCGTTCGAGGCCGGCAAATTGCTGCATTTGGTCGGCCGCGCCACCGAGACCGACCGTCTGCGCCGCGAGAACGCCGCCTTCCGCCTGCAATTCGGTCAGGACGACCATCTCGGCGGCTCGTCGGTGGCGATCAACACCGTCCGCGCCACCCTGAAGCGCGTCGCCCCGACCGGCAGCCGGGTGCTGATCACCGGGCCGGCGGGAGTCGGCAAGGAAATCGCGGCGCGGATGATCCACAATTGGAGCCCGCGCGCCGCGGCGCCGTTCATCACCGTCTCGGCGGCGATGATGAGCCCCGAGCGGATGGAAGAGGAATTGTTCGGTTCCGAGGCCGAGGGCGTCGCCCGGCCGGGCCTGCTCGAGCAGGCGCATGGCGGGACATTGTTCCTCGACGAAATCGCCGACATGCCGCTGACCACCCAGGCAAAGATGCTGCGGGTATTGACCGACCAGAGCTACACGCGGGTCGGCGGCCAGCGGCCGGTCAAGGTCGACGTGCGAGTGCTCAGCGCCACCTCGCGCGACCTGGCCGAGGAAATCGCCGCCGGCCGCTTCCGCGAGGACCTTTATTACCGGCTCAATGTCGTGCCGGTGCGGATCCCTTCGCTCCGGGAACGGCGCGAGGACATCCCCGACCTGGTCAACCATTTCCTCGCCCGTTTCGCCGCCGAGCGCCGCATCGCGCCGCCGCGCATCGCCGAGGAAGCGCTGGCGGCGCTGCAGGCGAATGACTGGCCGGGCAATATCCGCCAGTTGCGCAACATCATCGAGCGGACATTGATCCTGGCGCCGGGCGACCGCGTCGAATGCATCGAGATCGACTTGTTGCCGCCCGAAATCGTCGACGTGCAGGGGCCAAGCAGCATCAACAGCGCCTCGATCGCGATCATGGGATCGCCGCTGCGCGAGGCGCGCGAGAGCTTCGAGCGCGAATATCTCAAGATCCAGATCCGCCGCTTCTCCGGCAACATCTCCCGCACCGCTTCGTTCATCGGCATGGAGCGCTCGGCGCTGCACCGGAAGCTGAAGGCGCTGGGCCTCGGCGACAAGCGCGACGCGGAGGAGTAGGCGGCGGCATGGCCGACAAGGCTCTCAGCCTGCAGGACCAGTTCCTCAACAGCGTCCGGCGGTCGAAGACGCCGGTGACGATCTTCCTGATGAAGGGCGTCAAGCTGCAGGGCATCATCACCTGGTTCGACGCGTTCTCGATGCTGCTGCGGCGCGATGGCACGCCGCAATTGCTCTACAAGCACGCCATCTCGACGATCATGCCGTCGACTGCGCCGGAGGGGCTGCCGCGGCCGGTTGCGCAAGCGAGCAAGAAGCCTGCGCTTCAGGACGTGTTCCTGGCCGCCGCCCACGGGCAGCAGGAAGTGATGACGATTTTCCTGGTCAACGGCGTCATGTTGCAAGGCGTGGTCGCCGGCTTCGACCAATTCTCGATCCTGCTCGAGCGCGGCGGGCAATTGCAGATGATTTACAAGCATGCGGTTTCGACGCTGCAGCCGGGCCAGGCGCTCGACCTCGGCGGGCCGGCGGGCGAGGCGGATGACGAGGGCGCGGGCGAAGGGGACGCCGCCTGAGCGTCTTCAACCGCAGCGACGACGCCGGCGTCACTCGCGGCGAGCGCGCCGTGCTGGCGCTGCCCGACGACGGCAAAGGCCGCAATTTGCGCAGCGTCGAGGCCCGGCTCGACGAGGCCGAAGGGCTGGCCGGCGCGATCGGCATCGACGTCGTCGGCCGCCAGGCGTTCCGGTTGCGCTCGGCCAAGCCGGCGACCCTGTTCGGCAAGGGCCAGGCCGAGGGCATCGCCGAGCTGGTCGCCGAGAAAGAGGCGGGGCTGCTGATCGTCGACGCGGCGCTGAGCCCGGTCCAGCAGAAGAGCCTCGAAGAGATCACCAAGGCCAAGGTCATCGACCGCACCGGGCTGATCCTGGAGATTTTCGGGGAGCGGGCGGCGACCGCCGAAGGGCGGCTGCAGGTCGAATTGGCGCATCTCGACTATCAGGCGGGGCGGCTGGTGCGCAGCTGGACCCACCTCGAGCGCCAGCGCGGCGGCTTCGGCTTCCTCGGCGGCCCGGGCGAAACCCAGATCGAGGCCGACCGCCGGCTGATCCGCGACCGCATGGCCAAGATCCGCCGCGAGCTGGAGCAGGTCAAAAGGACGCGCGGGCTGCACCGCGGCCGGCGCCAGCGGGCGCCGTGGCCGGTGGTCGCGCTGGTCGGCTATACCAACGCCGGGAAATCGACGCTTTTCAACCGGATGACGCGAGCTTCGGTGATGGCGGATGATTTGTTGTTCGCGACCCTCGACCCGACCTTGCGGGAAATCAGCCTGCCCGGCTTCGACAAGGCGATCCTGTCCGACACGGTTGGCTTCGTCTCCGATTTGCCGACCGAGTTGGTCGCGGCCTTCAGCGCGACTCTGGAGGAAGTGCTGGCGGCCGACCTCATCCTCCATGTCCGCGACATGGCGCACCCCGACAGCGACGCCCAGGCGGCGGACGTCGAGACCGTGCTCGAAAACCTCGGCATCAAGGCGGATTCGCCGCCGCGGATCGAAGTGTGGAACAAGATCGACGCGCTGGCGGCCGCCGAACGCGAGGCGTTACTCAACGAGGTCGGGCGGCGTCAGGACGTGGCCGCGATTTCGGCGCTGACCGGCGAGGGGGTCGACCGGCTCCGCGACGCCATTTCCGAGCGGTTGCGCGCCGGGTCCGAAATCCACCGCCTGACCTTGCCGGCCGGGGAGGGTGAGCGGCTTGCGTGGCTGCATTCGCGCGGCGAAGTGCTCGAAAGCCAGATCGACGGCGACATGATGCAGCTGGCGGTGCGCCTGTCGCCCGACAATTGGGCGCGCTTTCAGGCGCTTTGAGCCGCGTTAGGGTCTCATCAAAGTATTACTTTGATGGGGGCCCTTTCGCCTTCACCCACAGGTCTTCCATCTCGTCGAGCGTCATGTCCTGGAAGCCAGGTTCGGACTCGATCGCCCGGAAACGGATCTCAAACTTGCGGTTGGCTTGGCGCAGCGCCGCTTCCGGTTCGATGTTGAGATGGCGTGCGAGGTTGACGACGGCGAACAGCAAGTCGCCCATCTCCTCCAGCATAAGCGGATGTTCGGTTTCCGCCTCTAGCTCGGCCAGCTCCTCGTCGATTTTGGCCCGCGGACCGCTGGAGTCGGGCCAGTCGAAGCCGGTGCGGGCGGCGCGGCGCTGCAACTTGGCGGCCCGTTCCAGCGCCGGCAGGGCCAAGGCGACGCCGGCCAGAGCGCTTTTATCGGGGTTTTCCGCGCGTTCTTCCGCCTTGATGGCTTCCCATAAGTGGTGACCACCGTCAGTTGCCTCGCCGAAGATATGCGGGTGCCGACGCTCCATCTTGTCGCAAATGCGGGCGACGACGTCGTCGAGCGTGAACAAGCCGGCTTCCTCGGCCATGCGCGCGTGGAAGACGACTTGCAGCTGCAAGTCGCCGAGTTCGTCGGCGAGGCCGTCCA
>DAIPLM010000246.1:0-1993 GCA_036769205.1 Sphingomicrobium sp. | reverse complement strand
CGCTCTCGGTCAGGTTGAAGCGCGGCGCCAGCAGCTTGCCGACCTCGCCCGCCGCCAGATTGGGCAACGCGCGAGCAGCCGCCGCGACGCCCTTTTCGCGCAACCGCTCGGGAATATCCATGCCGCCATGGTCGGCCGACAGCATCACCGCATAATCGATCCCGGCACGGTCGAGCAGCGCCAGGAAATCACCGAGCTCGCGGTCAAGGGCAAGCAATTGCAGGCACATCTCCATGCCGTCGGTGCCATAGGCATGGCCGACATAGTCGGTCGCCGACAACCCCACCGAAAGGATGTCGGTGGCCGGCCCGCGCCCGAGCCGCATTTCCTGGACTAGCGCCGCGGCAAGCGCCAGCGTCACCCCGTCGAACTCGGGCGAGATGCGGAATTGACGGACGTCGCCGGCGGCGCGCTGGAAGCGGTTGTCGCCGATCTTGAGCGCCGGCGTCAGCTGATAGGCACGCGACTTGGCCGCGCAGATCGGCGGCGGGTCGAGCGCCGGCCGGGCGGTGGCGATCGCGCTCGCCAGCGCGTTCTTGAAGGCGGCGACGCTGCGCGGCGCGGTGACGCCCTTGAGGTCAGTCGAGAAAGTCTTGCCGTCCCAATACCAGCGCTGGTCGAGGTTGCGCCCGCCCATCATCACCGCGGCCCGGTCCTTGCCGGCGATGGCGACATTGCGGCTGGCGGGTGAGCTGGCCTTGAGCAGATCGCCCAATGTCCGGACATTGAGGTGCCTGGGCGACACCGTATATTTGGTCGAGGTCGATCCGGCCACCGCCTCGTCCTCGGCGCAATAGACCGCCTTGTCCGGCCGCGGCGCCTGGTTGTTGACCCAGAGATTGGCGATGATCCCGGTCCGCGCCGGCCGGGCGCCTGTCATCAGAGTCGAATGACCTGGGCAGGTCTCGGTCGCCGCATGGCTCTGATAGCCATTGTGGAACACCGTGCCGCCGGCGATCCGCGCCAGCCCGCCGTGAAAGCGCGGCCGATACTCGTCCCACAAATCCGCCGAGAATTGGTCGACCGAAATGGCGACGATCAGCTTGGGCGGAGCCGGCGTCGCAGCGGCGGGAACGGCAAGCAACGCAGCGCCCGCCAGCAACAATCTAAGCATCCAGCTTCCCCCGTAGCCTTTCGTTGACGACGCCGGGATTGGCCTTGCCCTGCATCGCCTTCATCACCTGGCCGACGAAGAAGCCGAACAAAGCCTGCTTGCCGGCCTGGTATTCGGCGACCTTGTCGGCGTTGGCGGCCAGGATCTTGTCGATCTCGGCATCGATCGCACCGGTATCGCTGGTCTGCCTGAGCCCGCGTTCCTCGACGATCGCCGCCGCCGCCTCGCCGGTTTCGAGCATGATCTCGAACACCTGCTTGGCGATGGTGCCGCTGATGGTGCCGTCGGCGACCAGCTTGAGCAGCTCGGCCGCTTCCTCCGGCGAAATCGGCGTGTCGGCGATGCTCTCGCCGCGCCGGTTGAGCGCGCCGAACAGCTCGGCGACCACCCAATTGGCCGCCTGCTTCGGCTCCGCCCCCGCATCGAGCAGGGCATCGAACCAGCGCGCGATCTCGACCTCGGCGGTCAGCACGCTGGCATTGTAGGGCGTCATCCCCAGCCCTTCGAAGCGCTTGCGCTTGGCGTCGGGCAGCTCGGGCAGCGACGCGCGGCATTCCTCGAGGAAGGCTTCGTCGAGCTCGAGCGGCAGCAAATCCGGGTCCGGGAAATAGCGGTAGTCGTGTGCGTCCTCCTTCGACCGCAGCGAGCGCGTGACGTTCTTGTCCGGGTCGTAGAGCCGGGTTTCCTGGACGATTATCCCGCCGCTCTCGAGCACTTCGACCTGGCGCTTCGCCTCATGCTCGACCACGGCCATCACGAAGCGCACCGAATTGACGTTCTTGGTTTCGGTCCGGGTGCCGAGCTCGTCTCCCGGCCGGCGCACGCTGACGTTGACGTCGGCGCGCATCGAGCCTTCTTCCATGTTTCCGTCGCACGAGC
>DAIPLM010000245.1:0-1996 GCA_036769205.1 Sphingomicrobium sp. | reverse complement strand
GCGGTGGCGAGATAGAGGCAGGCCTGGACGATCGCCAGTTCGCCCTCGGGCGAGCCGAGGAAATCATAGGCGTCCTTGGCGGCGAGGCACTGCACCAAAGCCTGCGGGTCGGCGAGGCCGATGTCCTCCATCGCCGCCCGGGTCAGCCGCCGCAGGACATAGAGCGGCTCCTCGCCAGCGGTCAGCATTCGGGCGAGATAATAAAGCGACGCCTGGGGATCGGAGCCGCGCAGGCTTTTGTGGAGCGCCGAGATGAGGTTGTAATGGCCCTCGCGGTCCTTGTCGTAGACGGCGACCCGGCGCTGCAGGAAGACGGCGAGGCCGGCGGGGTCGAGCGGCGCGTCGAGCGCGACGTCGAACAGGGTTTCGGCCTGGTTGAGGACGAAGCGGCCGTCGCCGTCGGCGCTGGCGACCAGGGCGTCGCGGGCTTCCGCGGTCAGCGGCAGCGGGCGGCCAACCAGCTCCTCGGCGCGGTCAAGCAACCTGCACAAAGCGTCATGGTCGAGCCGGTGAAGGATCAGCACCTGGCAGCGCGACAGCAAAGCCGCGTTCAGCTCGAAGCTGGGATTCTCGGTGGTGGCGCCGACCAGGGTGACCGTGCCGTCCTCGACATAGGGCAGAAAGCCGTCCTGCTGGGCGCGATTGAAGCGATGGATCTCGTCGACGAACAGCAAGGTGCGCTGACCGGCTTTGGCCATCTGCCGCGCCTCGGCGAAGATGCGCTTGAGGTCGGCGACGCCCGAGAAAACCGCGGACAAAGCGACGAACCTCAGCCCGACCGCGTCGGCGAGCAGGCGGGCGATGCTGGTCTTGCCGGTGCCCGGCGGCCCCCACAGGATCAGCGAGGACAATTTGCCGGCGGCAACCATGCGACCGATGGCGCCGTCGGAGCCGGTCAGATGCTCCTGGCCGACGACTTCGTCGAGCTCACGCGGGCGGATGCGGTCGGCGAGCGGGGCGTCGGCCGCCGGCTCGGCGGGCGCGGTGGCGGGCGGCGGGTCGTCGGCGAACAAATCGGCCATCGCGTTCGCAATAAGCCGCACCAGAAAAAGTTGCACGGGTTGCTTGTCAATGATGCATCTAAGATATATCTTAGAGCTATCAAAGGGAGAGTGAGATGCGATTGGACCATGATTGCGGCCCTCGCTGGGCCGGTCGCCACGGCCGCGGCTTTAGCTTCGGGCCTGGCGGCTTTCATTTCGATTTCGGCGATGGCCCGGGCGGCTGGGGCGGCGGCCGGCATGGCCGGCGCGACCGCAAGCGCATGTTCGAGGGCGGCGAGCTCAGGCTCGTGCTGTTGAAGCTGATCGCCGACGAGCCGCGTCACGGCTACGAATTGATCAAGGCGGTCGAGGACCTGACCGAGGGCGATTACGGCCCCAGCCCTGGCGTCGTCTATCCGACGCTCAATATGCTTGAGGACATCGGCTTCATCGCCGAGCGCAAGTCCAAGGACGCCAAGAAAGTCTATGAAGCGACCGACGCCGGCCGCGCTCACCTCGAGGAGAATGAGGACGAGGTCGACGAGCTGATGGAGCGCCTCGAAGGCCGCGGCCACAACCGCCGGCGCGGCCAGCGGCCGGAGATCGGCCGGGCGATCGGCAACCTCATGACCGCGCTCAAGAACCGCGTCGCGCACGACGGCTGGAACGAGGCATTGCTGGAAGAAGTGGTCGACATTCTCGACGACGCCGCCCAGCGGATCGAGCGGGCGAAGAAGGGCACGCACGACGAAGAGGAGGAGTAGGTTCAGCCCCGCCGGGCGCGCCGCTCGATGACTCGCTGATAGACCTTCATCACGGCGCCATTGATCTGGTCCCAGTCCATGGTCTTGGCGAAGGCGAGGCCGGCCTCGCCGTGGCGGGCGCGCAAGGCGGGGTCGCGGGCGTAGGCGGTGAGGGCGTCGGCATAGCCGTCGGTGTCGCCGGGCTGGACCAGCATCCCGGTCTCGCCGTCGCGGACCAGGTTGGTTGCGCCGGTGGCGATGGCGGCGACG
>DAIPLM010000090.1:0-7105 GCA_036769205.1 Sphingomicrobium sp. | reverse complement strand
GCCGGGGTCATGTCGAACAAATCGCCGAGCGCGCGGACCTGGTCGACGCTGATGTTGCGAGCCAAAGCGGTGCCGCTCTTGTTCTCGATCCGCTCCAGCAGGCGGAAGTCGGGGTGGCTGCCGGCGCGGACCAGGCGGCCGACCGAGTGATCCTCGGGGACATCGAGGCCAGCTGCTTCAATCGGCGGCCCGGCCGCTTCCGCCAGCACCCGCTCGGCCGCGTCCATGGCGAAGCGCGCCTTGCCGACCCCGCGTGGCCCGGCAAGCAGCCAGGCGTGGTGCATGGCGCCGGATTTCCAGGCGCCGAGGAATTGCTCGACCGCCTTGTCCTGCCCGGCGATCATGGCAGCAAGTCGCCCAGCGCGTAGACCAAGCGGGCGGTGACGGTCGCCGGCGGGCCGCTGGCGTCGATCAGCCGGACGCGCTCGGGCTCGCTGGCCGCTATGGCGCGGAAGCCAGCGTCGACCGCGGCGTGATAGCTCGGCGGTCGCGAGCCGATGCGGTCGCCGAGATGGCCGTCGCGGGCCCGCGCCCGCACCGCGCCTTCGGCTTCATCGAGCGTCAGGACCAAAGTTCGGTCGGGGAGGAAATCCTCGCTGCCGAAGCGGTGCAGGTCGCGCACCGCCGCGATGCCGAGGCCGCCCGCTTCCCCCTGGTACGCCAGGCTGCTGTCGAGAAAGCGGTCGGACAACACCCAATCGCCGCGCTCCAGCGCCGGGCGAATGGTGGCGTCGACATGGTCGGAGCGGGCTGCGGCGAACAGCAAGGCCTCGGCGCGCGGGTTCCAGCGATTCTCCTCGCCTTCCAGCAGCAATTGGCGGATCGCCTCGGCGCCGGGGCTGCCGCCAGGCTCGCGGGTGACGAGCAAGGCGAGGCCCCTGCCCCGCAGCGCTTCGGCCAAGGCGGCGAGCTGGGTGGTCTTGCCAACTCCTTCCCCGCCCTCGAGGCTGATAAAGCACCCTCGCGCCATTTCCGCTCAGGCCATGCCCAGCATTTGCTTGAGGCCGATCCAGGCCCGGCCGAAAAATCCGGCCTCCCCGACCGCCTCGGCGGCGGCAAGCGGCATCACCTGCTCGCCCGAATCCGACGTCATCACGACCAGGTCGGCGATATGCTGACCCTTGGCGATCGGCGCCTTGACCGGCCCCAAATAGCGGATCTTCATCCCCTGGACCTTGGACAGGATTCCGGCGGGAATGGTGATGGACAGATCACGCGGGGCGACCAAGGCGACTTCGCTGTCGCTGCCCATCTGTACCTGGGCGCTGCCGACGACCTTACCCTTCTTGAACAAAGGCTTGGATTGCCAGGCGTTGAAGCCCCACTGCATCAGTCGCACCGATTCCTCGACCCGCTGGCCATAGCTGTCGAGCCCGGCGACCACCATGATCAGGCGGCGGCCGTTCTGCTCGGCCGAGCCGGTGAAGCCATAGCCGGCTTCCTCGGTGTGACCGGTCTTGAGGCCGTCGGCGCCGGGCACCTTGCCCAGTAACGGGTTGCGGTTGGCCTGGGTGATGTTGTCGCCGGAGCCCAAGGTCTTGCCCCAGGTGAATTGCGTCTGGCTGTAGAACTTCTTGTAAAGCTTGGGGTGGTTCTCGATCTCGGCCCGCGCCAGCGTCGCCAGGTCGCGGGCGGTGACGTAGGTCCGCCCCTCGTCCGGCCAGCCGTTGGAATTGCCGAAATGGCTGTTGGTCAGGCCAAGCCGCTTGGCATTCTCGTTCATGACGTTGGCGAAGGCCTGTTCGGTGCCGGCGATGCACTCGGCCAGCACCACCGAGGCATCGTTGCCCGACAAGGTGACGATGCCGTGCAGCAAATTCTCGACGCTGACCTGCTCGCCTGGCGACAGGAACATGGTCGAGCCCGCGGCTGGGCCGTGCCACTGCTTCCACGTCTCCGGGCGCACCGTGCACATCTTACCGAGCGCCAGGTCGCCGCGGTCGATCAATTCGAAGGCGACGTTGGTGGTCATCATCTTGGCCATCGACGCCGGCGGGATGCGGCGGTCGGCGTCCTTCGCCAGCAGCACCGCGCCCGACGACAAATCGATCACATAGGCGATCGGCGCCGGCGTCTCGAACGGCGGCGCCTTGGCCGGGGCGGCGGTGGTCAGGAGCGACATGGAAACGGCGGCAAGCAGCGAGGCGCGGATCATAGATATGGCTCGAATCCCGAAAGACGATTGGACGCCGACAGCTTTAGGACGCCGTGGCGCCGCTGTCAGCGCCCAACACGATTGCTGGCCAAGATGATTTGGGGAATCATCTGCCAACGATCGCGTCGGCCAGCAACCCGACTGAAAGCGCATAGAAATTGGAGCAATTATATTTGAGGATCGCCTTGTAATTGGCGCTCAGCAGATAGGCCGTTTCGCCGCGGCCGTCGGGCTCGAGCAAGGTCACGGGCTGGTTGTCGGCGAACGAGCGGCCGAGCGGCGCCACGCCCAGCGCCCGCCATTCGCGCATGGTCAAAGGCCGGCTGTGGCGGGCATGGACTCGCGGGCAATCGGCGGTCGTCGCCGAATTGCGGATCGCCGAGCGGTCGAGGCTGCCGGGTACGCGCACGGCAACGCCCCACGGCACGCCCGCCTGCCACCCGGCCTCACGCAAGTAATTGGCGATCGAGGCGAGGCCGTCCACCTGGTTCGACCAGATTTCGGCCTGGCCGTCGCCATCGCCGTCGGCGCGCAGGCGGATGACGGTCGACGGCATGAACTGCGGATAACCGGTGGCCCCGGCCCAACTGCCCTTCAGCCGCCAGCGGGGGATGCCCATGTCGAGCAATTTCAAGGCGGCGACGAACTCACCCTCGAACAAGGGTCGGCGGCGTCCCTCGAAGGCGAGCGTCGCCAGCGAATCGATGACGTCGAAATTGCCGGTGACGGCGCCGTAACTGGTCTCGTGGCCGTAGATGGCGATCATCACCGACGCCGGCACCCCGGTCTGGCGCTCGACCCGCGACAGCCATGGCCACAAGGAGGCATAGCGGCTCTGCCCGCGGCGGATGAGGTCGGCGCTGACGTGGCGGCGGCGATAGGGTTCGAACGGCGGCGTCGCATTGGGATTGCCGACATTGCCGGGCTGGCCGCGATCGAGGCGGATGACGCGGTCGTTGACCCGCAGCCCCGGGATGATCGAGGCGATAGTCGCCTCGCGGACGCCGCCGGCCCGCGCCAGCCCGGCCAGCCGCGCTTTGTAAGCCTCGAAGCCGGTCGCAGCCGGCTGGACGAAGGACGGCTGATAGGTCGGCGTCAGCGGCCGGGCTGGCTGCGGCGCCGGCGCGCGCACCGCCGACTGGGGCAAGGGCGCCAGCGGGTCGACCTGGGCCGAGGCCGCGGTCACCAGGGACAAGCCCACCGCCGCCAGAAGGCTACGCAACACCAAGGTTCCGACTCGCTTCATCAAGATACGCTAGCCTTTCAACGTCGGTTGCCGCCATTGGGTTCGCCGCGCGCCTTGCACGCCCCGCCCCGAGAAGCGATAGGCGGCCAAGGATGAACGCCCGGTTGGCGATATTCGCCAGCCGCCGGAGAGGTGGCCGAGTGGTTTAAGGCAGCGGTCTTGAAAACCGCCGTGGGTGCAAGCCCACCGTGGGTTCGAATCCCACCCTCTCCGCCAGCCTACGCTGGGGCTTCGGCTGACAAGCCGGCCAGCCCTTCATCGGCGCGATTTGCCTGCAGGCAGAACCGTTTGTCGATTGGTCGAAGGCGGCTGGCGGACCGGGCCTGGCGCGGGCACTGTCTTACAGACACAACACAGGGGCTTCAGATGAACAATCGTCGGGCGCACATTAGCCTGTTTGCCTTGGCCACGGCCTTGGCCGGGCCGGCGTTCGCCCAAAGCGTGCAAGCCCCGGCCCCGGCGCAAGCGTCGCGGACGACGGTCTATGCGCTGGACTATTTCGCCCAATATGCGCCGCGCAGCGCGCTCGACATCGCGCGCCAGGTGCCGGGCTTCCAGATCGACTTCGGCGACACCAACCTGCGCGGCTTCGGCGGCGCGGCCGGCAATATCGTCATCAACGGCGCCCGGCCGAGCTCCAAGTCGGAAAGCCTGGACGACGTTCTCGCCAAGATCCCGGCCAAGCGCGTGGTCCGGGTCGAAGTCGGCCCGGGCGACCTGTTCGGCGCGGACTATTCGAGCAAGAGCCAGGTGCTGAACATTGTCACCTCGGCGGAAGGCGGCATCGACGGCAACGTCACCGGCTCTCTCCGCCGCCTGTACACCGGCCGGCTGGTCCCCGATGGCTCAGTTTCGGCGCTGATCCGCCGCGGCGCCTCTACCTTCAACCTGTCGGCCGGCTTCAACAACAATATCAACCATGAAGAAGGCACGGACACCATCATCGACCTGACGCCGCCGCTGGCGAGCGGCGAGCTGCTCGAGTTCCGGCGCAAGATGAACAGCTACCATGACTTCAACCCGTTCATCTCCGGCAGCTGGTCGCTCGAGCGGGCGGCCGACAATGCGATCCGCCTAAATGCGCGCTGGTCGCCGGGCCAGTTCGACCTGCAGCAATGGAACCGGGTGACGGTCACCGGCGAACTGCCGCGCGACGATTCGCTGATCCAGGACTATGACAATGGCGTTTTCGAGCTTGGCGGCGACATCACCCGGCCGCTCGCCGGCGGCGCCCTCAAGCTGGTCGGGCTGGCGACGCGCCGCAAGGTCAACAATTTCGACGAATATATCGAGCGTGACGGGCTTCGCGCCGATGGCGCCGTCCAGGTCGGCGGCTTCGAGCAGACCCAGAAAGCGGACCGCAACGAGACCATCGGCCGGTTGACCTGGGCACGGCAGAAGCTCGGCGGCTTTTCGTTCGAAGCGGGCGTCGAGGCGGCGCTCAACACGCTCGACAATGCGACCGAATTGTTCGTCGTCGAGGAAGATGGCACCCGCACTCGCATCGACCTGCCGGTCGATACGGCGACCGTGAAGGAAAAGCGCGGCGAAGCCTTTGTGAATTTGGGCCGCCAGCTCAGCCCGTCGCTGCGGGTCGATGCCGGTTTGCGGTACGAATACTCGCACTTGACGGTCAGCGGCGACGCCGAGGCCAACCGCAAGCTAGGGTTCTGGAAGCCGACCGCGACGATCGACTGGAAGCCGGGCGGCGGCTGGCACACCCAATTCTCGATCAAACGCACGGTCGCCCAATTGAACTTCTTCGATTTCGTGACGGCGGCCGAGCTTTCGAACGACCGGGTCAATGCCGGCAATGCCAATTTGCAACCCCAGCGCGCGTGGGAGTTGCGCCTGACCGCGGACCATCCATTGCTCGGCGATGGCCAGGTCAAGCTCGATCTCGGTTACGACCGTATCAGCCTGCTCCAAGACCGGGTGCTGATCTGTAACGACTTGCCCGAAGACGATCCCGAGTTCGAATGTTTCGACGCGCCCGGTAATATCGGTACGGGCAAGCGCAGTTTCGCGGCGCTGACGGTCGACGCGCCGCTGCAGAAGCTCGGCCTCACCGGCACCCGCCTCAAATTCTTCGGCCAGTTGCAAAAGACGCGCGTCGAGGACCCGATTTCGGGCGAGAAGCGCAATTTCAGCGATTTTTATCCCGACTGGCAATGGGAAGTATCGCTGCGCCGCGACAAGGGTGCTTTCTCCTACGGCTTCGCCGTCTCCGACCGCGACCGCTTCACCTTCTTCCGCACCACCGAATTCGACACCAATTTCAACACCCAGCCCTATGCGACCGCGTTCGTCGAGTATCGGCCCGACCCGCGAACGTCGGTGACGCTGGATGTCGACAATGCAATCAACACCCATGCCGCCCGCGACCGGCTGATCTCGATCCCCAATCGCCTGACTCCCGAGGAGGTCATCGACGAGTTCCGCGAGCGCAACCGGCACCTCAATTTCGGCCTGACCATCAAGCGCAGCTTCGGCGGCGCCGGCGCGGCCGCGGCACCAACCCAGCCGGGCAGCTAAAGACCGTTTCGACTGAGCCTGAGCGAGCCTGACAACCGCTCAGCGATAGGCGGCCGCCTTGGCGTCCACGCCGGCCGCCGGTGGCGCTCCCCGGAATTGCCGGCTAAAGGCCCCGAAATTCCACCGACAGACGGGAGCGACGGGCAAGTGGGCGAACCGCAGATCAAGCCATTCGACTGGGAAGACCCGTTCGCGCTCGACGACCAGCTCGACGACCATGAGCGCCTGGTCCGTGACACGGCGGAGGGTTACGCCCAGGAAAAGCTGCAGCCGCGGGTCACCAAAGCCTATCTCGACGAGCAGTTCGACCGCGAGATCCTGCGCGAGATGGGCGCGCTCGGCCTGCTCGGCGCGACCATCCCGAATGAGTATGGCGGCGCCGGCCTCGGCTATGTTGCTTATGGCCTGATCGCCCGCGCCGTCGAGCGGGTCGACAGCGGCTACCGTTCGGCGATGTCGGTCCAGTCGAGCCTCGTCATGTACCCGATCTTCGCCTACGGATCGGAGGAGCAGCGCCGCAAGTATCTCCCCGGCCTGGCGAGCGGCGAGCTGGTCGGCTGCTTTGGCCTGACCGAGCCCGATTCCGGCTCCGACCCCGGCAGCATGCGGACGCGGGCGCAGAAAACCGACGGCGGCTATCGTCTCACCGGCACCAAGATGTGGATCACCAATTCGCCGATCGCCGACGTCTTCGTCGTCTGGGCGAAGTCCGATGCTCATGGCGGGGCCATCCGCGGCTTCGTGCTCGACAAGGGCACGGCCGGGCTAAGCGCTCCCAAGATCAAGGAAAAGCTCAGCTTGCGCGCCTCGATCACCGGCGAAGTCGTCATGGACGGGGTTGAGGTCGGCGAGGAGGCGCTGCTGCCCAATGTCGAGGGACTCAAAGGCCCGTTCGGCTGTTTGAACCGCGCCCGCTACGGCATTGGCTGGGGAAGCATGGGCGCGGCCGAGGCCTGCTACGCCGCCGCCCGCCAGTACACGCTGGACCGCAAGCAGTTCGGCAAGCCGCTCGCCGCCAATCAATTGGTGCAATTGAAGCTCGCCAACATGGCGACCGAGATCACGCTTGGGCTGCAGGCGGCCCTGCGCGTCGGCCGGCGGCTCGAGGCCGGCCAGCTGATCCCGGAGACGATCAGCCTGATCAAGCGCAACAATTGCGGCAAGGCGCT
>DAIPLM010000089.1:0-7149 GCA_036769205.1 Sphingomicrobium sp. | reverse complement strand
AACGCCATCGGCTTCGATTTGGTTGGCTACGGCTGCACCACCGGCATCAGCAATTCGGGGCCACGGGCCGAGCCGATCTCGAAGGCGGTCGCCGACCAGGACCTGGTGGTCTGCTCGGTGCTGTCGGGCAACCGCAATTTCGAAGGCCGCGTGTCGCCGGACTGCCGCGCCAATTACCTCGCTTCGCCGCCTTTGGTGGTCGCTTACGCGCTCAAGGGCACGGTGCGGTCCGACATGAACAGCGAGCCGATCGGCATCGCCCGCAATGGCCAGCCGGTGTTTCTCAAAGACATCTGGCCGACCAATGAGGAGGTCCGCGCCTTGATCGACGCCCACGTCAACTCCGGCATGTTCCGCAAGCGCTACGCCGACGTCTACACCGGCGACGACCGCTGGCGGGGAATCGAGGTCACCGGCGGCGCCACTTATGCCTGGCCGTCCGGATCAACCTACATCGCCAACCCGCCTTATTTCGAGGGCATGACCATGACCCCGGCGGCGCTGACCGACGTCACCGGCGCCCGGGCGCTGGCGGTGTTCGGCGATTCGATCACCACCGACCACATCTCGCCGGCCGGCGCGATCAAGCTCGACAGCCCGGCCGGCCAGTATCTCATCGACCACGGCGTCCCGCGGCTGGAGTTCAACAGCTACGGCTCGCGGCGCGGCAACCATGAAGTGATGATGCGCGGGACCTTCGCCAACATCCGCATCCGCAACCGTATGCTCGACGGCGTCGAGGGCGGGTTGACGTTGCATGTGCCGAGCGGCGAGCAGATGCCGATCTACGACGCGGCGATGCGTTACAAGGACGAGGGGACGCCGCTGGTGGTCATCGCCGGCAAGGAATATGGCACCGGCTCGTCGCGCGACTGGGCGGCCAAGGGCACCATGCTCTTGGGCGTGCGCGCCGTCATCGCCGAAAGCTTCGAACGCATCCACCGCTCCAATCTGGTCGGCATGGGTGTGCTGCCGCTGCAGTTCCAGGAGGGCGAGGGCGCCAACACCCTCGGCATCGACGGCACCGAGACCTTCGCGATTGCCGGCATCGGCGACATCCAGCCGCGCCAGGACGTCGCGGTCATCGTCACCGGCAAGGACGGCACCAGCCGCACGATCACCGCCCGCTGCCGCATCGACACGTTCAACGAGCTCGAATATTTCCACGCCGGCGGCATCTTGCCCTACGTGCTCAGGCGGCTGACGGCCTGATGGCGGGGGCAGGGGCGATCACCGCGACCTGCCATTGCGGCCGGGCGAGCATCCGCCTGCCGCGTACGCCGGACTCGGTCACCCAGTGCAATTGCAGCCTGTGCGCCAAGACCGGCTTCCGCGGCGTCTATTTCCGCTCGGACGAGATCGAGATCGCCGGCGAATTCGACTCCTACGTGCGCGAGGATCTCAAGCAGACCTACCTCGCCACCCACCGCTGCAAAACCTGCGGCATCCTCACCCACTGGACGCCGCTGAGCGACCCGCCGCACGAGCGGATGGGGGTCAATGCGCGGCTGATCGACGAGGCCGCGCTGGCAGGCGTGCCGGTCCAGCAGGTCGACGGCAGGAGCTGGGACGAATGACCGCGCTCGAATTCGCCATCGAAGCGATCGGCTGGGTGGCGGCGCTGCTGATCCTGGCCGCTTATGCCTTGCTGTCGGCGGGCAGGCTGACGGCCAGGGACCGCTCCTACCAATGGATGAACGTGGTTGGCGCGGCCGGCTTCATCGTCAATTCGGGCTGGAACGGCGCCATTCCGTCGGCGGCCTTGAATGTCATTTGGGCGGGCATAGGATTGGCGGCACTATGGAAGATCGCGGCAATGAAAGGCTCGTCGACCTCAGCCACCTGATCGTCGACGGCATGACCACCTACAAGGGCCTGCCGGGGCCGCACATCTGCGACTTCTGGAGCCGCGAGGATTCCGCGGCCAATTACGACGACGGCTCGACCTTCCAGATCGGCCGAATCGACATGATCGCCAATACTGGCACCTATCTCGACGCGCCGTTCCATCGTTTCGAGGATGGCCCCGACCTCGCCGGCCTCGCCATCGGCCAGCTGGCGGCCTTGCCGGGCATCGTCGTCCGCCAGCCGTGGGAGGGAGGTCTAATGGTCGACACCGCGCGCTTCGATGGCGTCGACGTCGCAGGCAAAGCGGTGCTGGTCCACACCGGCTGGGACCGCCACTGGGGCAGCGATGCCTATTTCGTGGACCATCCATTCCTGACCGCCGAGGCGGCGCAATTGCTCGCCAATCGCGGCGCCGCTTTGGTCGGCATCGACAGCCACAACATCGACGACACGCGGACGAAAGGCCGGCCGGTGCACACCATCCTGCTCGGCGCCGGGGTGCTGATTTGCGAGCATATGACCAATTTGGGCGCTTTGCCCGACCAAGGCTTCACCTTCACCGCCGCGCCGCCGCGGATCGCGGGCATGGGGACGTTCCCGGTACGGGCGTTCGCCGTTCTCTGATCGCTATGCATTGCGCTTCATGCGCGGCTCACCGACGTCGGGGCGCAATCGCCTCGCCAAGATCAACCGGGCCCAGCTCAGCACGCTCCCTGGCCAGGTGCCCGAGGATTTGCCGGCGCAGCTGTTCGAAGCGAGGGTCGGATCTGATCGACCCAAAAGCCGGATCGAGCGCAATGTCGTTCGGCAATTGCGGAGCGGGCGGCAACCAGCCGTTCCTCACCGCAACGCTCAGTTCGCCAAGCGCCTGCGAGTCCTTACCCTGCGCCGCATGGATGCGCGCAAGTAGCGCTTGCTGGTTCGCCTGCCGGTCGATGGTTCCGGTCGTAACGACGCGTTCGGCGACGACGAGAACATGTGCCGCCTCCTCATCGTCGCCGGCTTGCCGCAAGCCCAGTGCAATGTAGGGAGCGATCATCGCGAAATCGTTGTCCGACCCGGAAATCGCGATCAATCCCTCAGGCGTGGATGTCGCCTTTCGGTAGAGCTCGGCAAGGGTCTTGCCCCGACCGCTCAGGATGTAGACGCGGCCGGCGTTCATCGGCATCGGATGCAGTCCGAAGAATTGCTCTGGTCGCAGGCCAAGGGACTCGACCATGTCCAGGCCCCGGGGATCGTTATTCCCAAGCAGCGGGCCAAAAGCAGGGGGTGGAAACGCCTGCCTCGCTTCGTCCTCCAATCCCAGCTGCAGGAGAATTTGAAAGATCGGGAAGCCGACGATCCCCTGGCTTTGCTTCGGATCGGCGCGCAACAATGCCAACCCGATCCTCGCGGCTTCGGAAAGGTCGCCTTTGGCTTCGGCAATCTCGATTCCGGCAAGCGCGGACAGCAATGGGTTGCCGAGGGATGCGAGCCGTTGCCGTTCCCTTTCCGCCGCGGCGCCGTCGCCACGTTCCAGAAGCAGGTCCAGCTTGCTGAGCACCGCCGGCCAAAACACGGGCTCGATCTCGACCGCTCGCGAATAGAGTTGCAGGGCTTTGTCTGCGTCTCCTTCGCCCCGGTAGAAATTGGCGAGCCAGTAGACGCTCTCAAAATCATTATGATCAAGCCTGATCGCCCGTTGCAAGGCAGCTTCGGCCGCTGGTCCCCGCTTGAGCGCGAATCCCAACGCCGAATGACCAGCGGCAAGATTTGGAGCGAGCGCGATGGCCCGCCTCGCATAGCCTTCCGCTTTTTGCGGATCGAAGCCGACTTCACCCCTCCTGAGCGACGGCCCGTAGAGTTGCTCGGCGACGGACAGCGTCGCCCAGCCCGGCGCGAAATTGGGATCCATTTTCACGACTTGCCGGAGTTGGTCGCGCGCCTCCTCAAGGCCCAGCAAGTCGCGTTTTCGAATTTTCGCCCGTGCGTCGCTGTAGAGCGCATAGACCTCGCCGCTGGTGGCGATGTTTTCCGCGTGGACGCCTCCGCGCTCGGCCAGCCGACCGCGGATATAACCCTCGATTTCTCCGGCGATTTCCGACTGCAGGGCGAAGACGTCATCAAGGCGCCGGTTGAAGCTCTTGCTCCAGATCTCGGCGCCATCCTCGGTGCGCACCAGATTGGCGCTGACCCGGATGCGATCGCCGATAGAGCGGACATTGGCCTCGACCAGATAGTCGGCGAGCTTGCGGGCGGTGCCGCCACCTTTCTCGGCGATCTCCCTGGCCGTGTTGGGCCCTAGCACCAGCAATTGCGGATTGCGGCCGATCGCCTGACGAGTGTCTTCCCAAATGCCGGCGACGAGGCTTTCGTCGCGGGAATCGAGGCTCTCGAAGGGCAGGACGGCGACCACCGGCCGGTCGTCCGCGCCGCCGACATAACGCGATACCAGGAAGCCCGCCGCGATGATCAACAGCACTGCCGCGGCCAGCCAGCGCGCACGCGGCACCCGCCAGCGGGATTGCCCGCTGCTCGGTTCCGGCTTCGACTCGTCGCCGCCGATAACCGTGGCGACGCTGTCCTCGAGCTTGGCCCAGCCGGGATGCGACGCGCTGCCTCGCCAACCCTTGAGGTCCGCGCATTGAATCTGGTTGAAGGGCATCGGCGGCAGCACGCCATCGATCGACGCCTGGGCCAGTTTGCCTTCGGAGCGCGCAAAATCGGCCTCGGCACGCACCCATTGCGACTGTGCAGCTGATTTCGACCACAGCACGACCACCGCTTTGGCTTCTTTCAAGCGCGCTTCGATAACTTCCGAGTAAGCGCGGTGCGCGGGCAGCTGGCTGTCCCGCCACACATCATGGCCGGCTGCCTGGAGCGTCTTGGCGACGCGGCGCGCGATAGCGTCATCTTGTCGCGCATAACTGAGGAAGACCTCGCGCACGCTACCTCCGATAGGCCACCGTCCTCTGGTATCGCAGTTTTGCCAGCTAGTCGCCAGCGGCGGGGACCGCTCCGGGCAAGGCGCCGGCCAGCCAGGTGGGAATTATCCCTGCCTCGGGCATCGCGTCGGCGCGGGCATGGACGACGGCGAGGCCAAGCTCGGGATACGCGACGCGCGTCCGCTCGCCGCCATCCCCCTCGACCACGACCAGGCGGCGGTTGACCTTGCTTCGCCAGTTCATTCGCGCCGTATTCTCCTGGCCAACGAAGCAGCCCTTGGTGAAGCTGACGCCGTTCAATTCGGCGGCGTTGCACTCCAGCCACAGCAGGTCGCCGAGCTCGGCGCGGCCTTCGCAGACGCCGAGGCGGAGGCGGTGCTCGCGCCAGCCGCTGGCGGGGTCGTTGGCGGGGCCGAGCCAGCGTTTGCCAAGCTCGGGCAGGCGGGGGTCGGCCTCGCCTGCGGTGGACTCCGGCGCCCAGTGGACAGCGACTTTGTCATCGCGCTCGATCCGGATCGGGCGGCGCAGGCGGTAGATGCTCAACCGTTTGATGAGGTCGTCGGCGGCCTCAGCCTCGCAGTCGAGCAGCAGATCGTCGCCATCGTCCCAGACCAGAAAATCGAACAGGCATTTGCCCTGTGGGGTCAGCAGCCCCGCCCAGACCGGCAGCGGGCCGGCTATCTCTTGCGTCACCAGGCCGTTCACAAAGCCGCGCACATCTTCGCCGCACAGGCGGACGACGGCGCGGTCGGCGAGGGTGGTGGCCGTTGGGCTGTTCTGGGGCATGGCCTTCAGTTAGGGACGCGGGCGTGAGCTTGCAAAGCCTGACCATCCGCCGCCCCGACGACTGGCACGTGCATTTGCGCGACGGCGAGATGCTGGAGCGGGTAGCGCCATGGACCGCGCGCCAGTTCGCCCGCGCCATCGTCATGCCCAATCTGGTTCCGCCGGTGACCAGAGTCGCGGAGGCGGCTTCCTATCGCGATCGGATCATCGCCGCGGCGGGGCGGGGTTTCAAGCCGCTGATGACGGCTTACCTCACTGACGAGGCCGATCCCGACGAGTTGGCGCGCGGCTTCGACGAAGGCGTGTGGGTCGCCGCCAAGCTCTATCCCGCCGGCGCCACGACCAACAGCGCCAGCGGCGTCACCGACATCCGCAACATCGCTTCGGCGCTGGATCGGATGCAGGCGATCGGCATGACATTGTGCGTCCACGGCGAGGTCACCGACCCGGACGTCGATGTCTTCGACCGCGAGGCGGTGTTCATCGACCGAGTCCTGGCGCTATTGGTCGATGAGTTCCCCGATCTGAAGATCGTTTTCGAGCATATCACCACGATCCAGGCCGCCGACTTCGTCAGGGACGCCCCGGCGACGGTGGCGGCGACGATCACGCCGCAGCACCTCCACATCAACCGCAACGCCTTGTTCGCCGGCGGCCTCAGGCCCCATGCCTACTGCCTGCCGGTCGCCAAGCGCGAAGAGCACCGGCTGGCCGTGCGCCGCGCAGCAGTGTCCGGCTCACCCAAATATTTCCTCGGCACCGACAGCGCCCCGCATGCCCGCGGCGCCAAGGAATCGGCCTGCGGCTGCGCCGGCATCTTCAATGCCCCTTATGCGCTGGAAAGCTATGCCCAGGCTTTCGAGGAGGAGGGCGCGCTCGACCATTTCGAGGGCTTCGCGGCCGAGCATGGCGCCCGATTCTACGGTCTTCCCTTGAACGAGGGCACGGTAACGCTGCAGCGGGTCGAGCAGATCGTCCCGGCCGAGGTTGATGGGCTGGTCCCGTTCCGTGCCGGTGATGCGCTGCGCTGGCGCTTCACGGGCGGTTGAAGCCCGCCCCCGGCTCCGCTACATCGCCCGCTCGGCGCGATCCGGAGACGTGGGTGAGTGGCTGAAACCAGCGGTTTGCTAAACCGCCGTACGGGGTATTCCCGTACCGAGGGTTCGAATCCCTCCGTCTCCGCCAAGGCGCTGGGTCACCGCGCCGCCGCTCACACCAATCTTTTGAGTTCAGGCGAAATACCGGACTCTCCCGATACCATCCAAGGCGCTACCGTGGCGCAGTTGCGCCCCCGCACCCACAAGCTTTCTTGATTCAAGCTAGCCTGTGGAAGGAAGTTGAACGTGGAATGTGGCGCCATTCCCCTCTTGGCGGGTAACCTCTTGCGCAAACGCTCCCGCAGGGACGGGTGCCGTCTCGCCGCCAGCCTTCGCTAAAGCTTCGGCTGCCAAGTCAGCCTGGCCGCGTCCCTGGCTAGCTCGCCGATCTCTGCCAGCGTCGCGCCCTTGCGGGCGATCCAGCTGCCGCCGACACAATCGACGGCGTCGAGCGCCAGCCATTGCGGCGCACTGGCGGCGGTGATGCCGCCGGT
>DAIPLM010000088.1:1404-7203 GCA_036769205.1 Sphingomicrobium sp. | reverse complement strand
GCCAGGTTGTCTCGAAGGTGTGGGATCACATTCGCAAGAACAACCTGCAAAACCCCGCAAACAAGCGGGAAATCCTGGCTGACGACAAGCTGAAGAAGGTCTTCGGCAAGGACCGTTGCACGATGTTCGAGATGAACAAGCATCTCTCGAACCACTTGAAATAGACACGCCATCGGCGTGCCGAAGAAAGGGCTCGCGGGCGACCGCGGGCCCTTTTCTTATACACCGAGGGTGCGACTCGGTGGGTGAGGGCACCCGTGAGTCGACTCAGGCGGCCGGGAACGCGCCTTCGCCAACGCCCCTTTGGACACTCGCCAGCGGTTCGCGGGTGACGGGATAGCCGAGTCCCTCGGGGATGACGACGTGCGGCTCGCCGTCGTGGTCGGCGACCCACGGCGTGATGGTTGCGGTCGGGTGCGCGATAGCGTCGGCGCGAGCGGCGGCTAGGCTGCCGAACTGCGCTAGCCGCTCGAGGTTGCGGACGGTCGGGAAAATGGCGGTGGCGTCGCCGCGGGCGATGCGAGCGAGCACATCGGCGGCGCTCAGCCATTCGACCGCCTCGCACTCGCCCACCTGGGGATGCGGGCGCCACTCGCCGTCGGGCGCTTCAGCGAGGAAGAAGAAGGTGTCAAAGATCCGCGCCTGGTGGAATGCCGGCTTCCAGCGCGCAAAGGGCGTCAAGGCGCCAAGGTCGAGCGCCAGGCCGTTGGCCGCGAGCAATGCGCTGAACGGCGTGCCGGCGTTCAGCTCCTGCTGGAGACGCGCGGCAAGTTGTTGGTCGGATCCGGGCGCCAGGCCGACCGCAATCCCGCTTTCCTCCAGCGTTTCGCGGATGGCGGCGATCCGGGCGGCGGCCTCGGGCTCCGGGTGACCTGCCGCCAAGGCGCGGTCGCCGGCGTCGATGCGGCCGCCGGGGAACACCATGGCGCCCCCAGCGAAGGCCATGGCCGCCGTCCGCTCGACCATCAGCAATTCGGGTGGCATGTCCGCCCGCTCGCGCATGACGATCAGGGTGGCGGCCGGGATGGCGTTGTCTGTCACCGGGGCAGCCCTAGCCGCGTTGGCGGCCAAGCAAAAGATGTTGGGGAATTCGCTTCAGGTGCGGGCGACGCGACCAGTCACCATTTGCGCCCCGAGGCGGCGCGGCGGGGGTGGAGACTGGTTACCGGGACGATATCGGACTGGTCCGGATCGCCCGCGTCCGCATTTGGCAAATCGAACTGGCCGCGGATGAACTGGGCGGACACCGCCCGGCCGAACAGCCAGCCCTGGGCGTCCTGGCAGCCGACTTCGGCGAGGCGCTTGCGGATGCTCTCGGTCTCGACGCCCTCGGCGGTGATCGGCACGCACAGCATCTTGCCGAGTGAAGTAATGGTGCGGACGATCGCCTCGCTCTGCTCATTGTCGCCGAGAGTAGCCACGAAGCTTTTGTCGATCTTGATACGGTCGAAGGGCAGGGATTGCAGCTGGGTCAGCGAAGCATAGCCGGTCCCGAAATCGTCGAGCGCGATCGTAATCCCATTGTTTTTCAGGCTCTTGACGATAGTTGCCGCCTGCTCGGGATTTTCGAGCAGCGAGCCCTCGGTGATCTCGAGCTCGAGCCGGCGAGCAGGAAAGCCCGTCTCGGCGAGCAATTTCAGCACCCGCTCAGCAAGCCGCGGGTCGCGGAACTGCACTGGCGAGATGTTGACGGCGATTTTCAAATGCGCCGGCCAGCTCCTTGCTTCCTCCAGCGCGCACTTCATGACGTGCATGGACAAGGGCGCGATGAGGCCGGTGGCCTCGGCGATGTCGATGAATCCCGCCGGCTCGACCAGCCCGCGCTGCGGGGATTTCCAGCGAGCGAGAACCTCGAATCCGATCGGCTCTCCCTTCTCCAAGGAAATCAGCGGCTGGAAGAACGGCACGAACTCGCCCGCCTCGATGCCGGCGCGAATGTCTTCCTCGAGCAGGACGCGAGCCTTGAGCTCGGCTTCGTGGCGTTCGTCGAACCAAGCGGCGAGCCCCCGGCCGGCGCGCTTCGCCGCATACATGGCGATATCGGCGCGGCGCAGCATGTCTTCCGCCGTCAAATCGGGGCCGATGGCGGTCATTCCTGCCGAGGCGGAGACATGGGCCTGGAAATCGCCGAGGTCGATCGGCGCGCATAGGCTGGCGATGGCGCGGCGGACTGTCGCCTCGACCGCTTCGGCGTCGGCGGAGGGCATCAGCACGCCGAATTCGTCGCCGCCGAGGCGGGCGACCAGGCTGGCGTCAGGCATCACTTGCTGCAACGTGCGGCCGACATCGGCCAGCAGGCGGTCGCCGGCAAGGTGGCCGTGGAGGTCGTTGACCTTCTTGAAATGGTCGAGGTCGAACATCACCAGCACGCCCTGTGCGGGCTGGCCCGACAAGGCGTTGACCAAAGCCCGGCGATTGGCGAGGCCGGTCACGCAATCGACATAAGCGTTGCGATGCGCCTCCTGTTCGGCCTTGCCCAGGGCGACCAGAGTCGCCGCAAGCTCCTTGGTGCGGTGCCAGCCGAACAGGATGATGGCGATGTTGAGCAGCAAGGCGACGGCGAGCCCGTTGGTCGAGCCGTGGCGGCCTGCGCCACTTCCAAGTGCGTCGGAAACGACCTGCGAGCCGATGATGGCGAACAGGATGATGGCGGCGAAGGTGGCGCAAGTGGTAACCAGATAGCTTGACGCAATCCGGTAGCCGTCGCCACCCCTTGTCTTCCGATTCCACATGCTACGCTCCACGGACAGAGCGTTAAACCAACGCTACTAACGAAATCCTAACGAGGCAGGCGGGCAGGGGCTCGTCCGCCAACAAAAAAGCCGGCGCTCGCTTTCGAGCACCGGCCTTCCTGAATTGGACGTGCCGCCAGCCTACATGGCGTTGACGTCTTGCGCGTTGACGTCGGCTTCGTCGATGGCCTCTTCGGCATTGTCGCCGGCGTTGCGCAGGGCATCAGCCTGGTTCTCCAGGGTCGCGGCCTCGTTGCCGGCGGCGTTGTCCGCCGCTTGATCAAGCGCGTCGGCGGCATTCTCCATATTCTCCTGGACGTTTTCGCCGAGGGTGTCGTCGCCCTTGCCGCCGCAGGCCGCCAGGGCCAGCGCGGCGGCGCCGACGAGCGCGAAAGATACCTTTTTCATTCAATATTCCCCTTGTTGCTGGGTGCGGTGGTCAAGCCGAACTTTACACTTTGGTTCCAACGCCACCGCTTCCGCAACGGTTCCCCGCGCGCCGCCAATTGTCAATTGCTTGAAGAAAATGCCGCAATTCCCTATCTTAAGCCTGCCGGGCAACCGGCTATGTCGGTAGAGTATCGGGTGAAATAAGCATTTCGGACCCGGGGGGCAGTACCCCGGCGCCTCCACCAGCAGCGGCGCAGCTGTGCGGGCAACCGCCGTTGCTGATGGGGGCGAAACAGGATCGACGAGTGCGGTAAAGGCCCGGTTGCCGATCGGTATGAGACCACCGCGACGGCTCATCACACAAGTGCCAACGATAACGAGGCGCTCGCAATTGCTGCGTAACTGACGGCCTAACGGTCTAAGTTACAATGACAAAAGCGCGGTCGGACCCCACCGGGCAACAGAAGGGGATTCCAGCGGTTCGGGAGGCACCGGGCAACAGAAGCCTCCCACCTTTCCTCAGACATATTTCTCCAGCTCTGGCCCGATCCGGCGTCCGGATTCGCTGAGGGCGTCGTCGAGCATGACGCCGGCGAAGATGCGGCCGCCGCAGCCGTCGAGCACCGCCAGCGCTGGCGCGGGCAGGCGGTCGACGGCGTCGCGGGCGACCTCGGCGACCATTGCGGTCGCTTGCGCGTCGCCATGCTCGACCGACCAGCGCATCAGCTCGGCGAAGCCGGCAACTCCGGCCCGGCGGTATGTCTCAGTCATGATCCAGTCGAACAGGTTCGCCAGCATCGGGTCGTCGAGTTGATCGGCAAGTCCCGGGCAGGCGGCCACCAGCCGCATCCTGGCAATGCCGGGGAAGTGGCGCCGCAGGCCGGCGACCGCCGCCCTTTGCTTGGCGCGGCGGCTCATCGCGGCGCCGGCGAACAGGATGACGGCGCCGCCGATGAGGATCGGCCACATCAGCTGCGCCGTTTGAGCTCGTCGCGGATTTCGGTCAGCAGCTCGACTTCGCTCGGGCCGGCGGGAGCGTCCTCGCCTCGTTTGATCATGCGGTTGGCCCAGCGAACCAGCATGAAGATCACAAAGGCCAGGATGAGGAAGTTGATGAGGACGGTCACGAACTGGCCCCAGCCGAGCACGGCGACGCCGGCGGCCTTCAACGCCGCATAGCTGGCGGCATCGCCGTTGAAGCTCTCGGGAATTGGCCCGAGGACGGTGAAATAATTGGCGAAATCCAGCCCGCCGAAGATGGCGCCGACAACTGGCATGATGATGTCGTCGGTCAGGCTGGCGGTGATAGTGGCGAAGGCGGCGCCGATGATGACCGCGACCGCGAGGTCGAGGACATTGCCGCGCGCTACAAAATCACGAAATTCCCTGAGCATTGCATTCCCTCCATTGCGTCGCCCGCAAGAGACTAAAGCAGCCGGGCCGGAATGAAAGCATTTCGGGCCAATGTGTGTTGTGCCCATAGAACAGCTTATTGAAAAGCCGGTCGGTCGTCTCTAGATTCGCCGCCGCAACATTTTGCCTGAGGGGGACTGCACCCATGACCAATTTTCGCCGTTTCGCGCTGCTTGCGCCGCTCGCCGCCGTCAGCCTCGCAGGCTGCGGCCTCAACTCGGTCCCGACGTCGGAAGAAAAGGTCAACGCCGAATTCGCCGACCTCCAGGCCGACTACCAGCGCCGCGCCGACCTCATCCCCAATCTGGTTGAGACGGTAAAGGCCTATGCGAAGCAGGAAAGCGGCGTGCTGATCGCCGTCACCCAGGCCCGCGCCGACGCGGGCCGAGTCCAGTTGAGCCCCGCCGACCTGGACGATCCGGCCAAAGTCGAGGCCTTCAATCAGGCGCAAAGCCGGCTGACCCAGGCGATCATCCCGCTCCAGCGCCTGCAGGAGGCCTATCCGGACCTGAAGTCCAACCAGAACTTCCTGGCGTTGCAGGACCAGCTGGAGGGCACCGAGAACCGCATCAACACCTCGCGCCAGGATTATAATGAGGCGGTCCGCCAGTATAACACCACCATCCGCACCTTCCCGGACGCGATCGGCGCCAAGATCTTTTACGGCGCCAAGCCCAAGGTGCCGTTCAAGGCGGCCGCTGAGGCGCAGGACGCGCCCAAGGTCGACTTCGGCAACCAGGGCTAAGATGCTCCGCCTCATCGCCGCCCTTTGGCTGGCGCTGGTTGCGCTGCCCGCCTTCGCGCAGACCTTTCCGCCGCTGTCCGGCCGCGTCGTCGACCAGGCCGATTTGCTGCGGCCCGAACAGGAGGTCGACCTGACCAGCAAGCTGGCGGCGCTCGAGACGCAGAGCGGCCGGCAGTTCGTGGTGGCCACCGTCAACAGCCTCGAAGGCCACGACATCTCGGAATATGCGACCCAGCTCGGGCGCGCCTGGAAGATTGGCGATGAGCAGCGCGACGACGGCGTCGTCATGCTGGTCGCGCCCAACGAACATAAGGTATGGATCGCCACCGGCTATGGTGCCGACGACGTGCTGACCGATGCCTTCACCGGCCTCATCGTCCGCCAGCAGATCCTGCCCAAGTTCAAGGCCGGCGATCTGGGCGGCGGCATCATCGCCGGCGCCGACGCGGTGATCACGCAGCTGCAGTTGCCGCCGGAAGAGGCACGCCGCCGGGCCTCGGAAATCGGCGCCAAGGCGAA